>JBBQIU010000355.1:0-4596 GCA_038325245.1 Verrucomicrobiota bacterium | reverse complement strand
GGGGGCCAACGCTCAACTTGGCGAGATCCTGCCATGGATGAAACCCCTGGGAGCGTTTGAGATAAAGCCTGGGGCCGGCGGGAGTGATCTCGGGCCCCTCCTGGCCCAAGGCGTTCCCGTCATGGATTTGTGGACGGAGCGAAAGGATTATTTCTGGTTCCATCACACATCCGCCGACACGGTCGACAAGATCGACCCGGCGGAACTGAACCGCTGCGTGGCGGCTCTGGGCCTCATGCTCTATGGGCTGGGCGAGATGGAGGAACCGTTGGCGCGCTAACCCGGATATTTCGGACTGTCCTAGTTGGGCCGAGGGAATCTTCGAAGGACCGCGTCGGCGATGAGTTCGGCGACGGTTTCGGGGGTGAACGAATCGGTGTTGATGACGAGGCTGTATTTCAGGGCGTCATCGATGTCGGTATCGAAGTAGGTCTTCAGGTAGCGACGTCGGCCGGCATCCTCGGTCTCGATGGCTTCGCGCGCTGCGGTGGCGTCCATCTGGCGACTGGCGACGATCCGTTCGATGCGCTTTTCCAAGGTTCCGACCAGGCGAACGTGGAAGGCGGTCTGGCACTTGGCGAGCACGATGTGGGCGCCCCGGCCGACGACGATGCAATTCCCGATCTCGGCGAGGCTGAGGATGGTTTCAGCGATCTGGGTGACCATGGCCGAGGCGGAGGGATGGAGTCCGAAAAGCTCCTCGAGGGTATCCTGGATGTACGACACACGGTTTTCAGGGACGAAACGCGAGAAGCCCGAGGGGAGATGATGCTCCGCAAGAACCTTTTCGATGAGGGAACGGTGGAAAACGGTCCACGGGGCGGGTTCGGCGGGACGCCGCGCCTGAAGAAGTTCGGCGAGTCGATCTGCGATGGCGAGACCACCGGAGCCGGTCGAGCGCGAGAGGGTGATGGTCGGGGGGCGGACGGCCGCGCGGGCGGTCTGTTTGGGGCCGAGTTGGGATTCGAGATAGCTCAGACACCGGGAGAATGTGACGGAGTCATTCATGGCAGAGTGGGACAATGGTTGGACGGCTGGAACGGGTCGATCGCTCAATCAGGAAATTTGTTTTAAACCAGAGGGAACGCAGAGAGCGCGGAGAAGGAAACGAGAGAGGCCCGATCCTTCCGAACCTGCGCGACAGTTCAGCGGCATAGGGAAGGGAAAGGCTCCAAGGGGAGGAATGGGCTTGCGCCATTCGGTGGGGCATTGAAAGCATCTCCTACATGTTCCCAAAAGTCGGACTGATACTCTCGCTGAGCCTCGCTGCCGTCTGGACCGGATGGGGCATCCCAATGGGCATGGCTGCCGATCGCGCGATTGCCTACCAAGTCCCCGAGGGAACGGTTGGGAATCAGGCCTTCGGAGGAACGCTGGGCATGGATTTCGAGGTGGCGAATCCGATTCTGGTGACCCAGATCGGCGTCTTTGATGACGGCAGTGACGGATTGAATCTTCCGATCACGGCTTCGATCTGGGATCGGACCGATCCCTCGGCGCCCGTCCCCTTGGTTGTTGTGGAGTTCACACCCGAGGATCCTGGGACGTTGATTGGTGGGAGCCGGTTTAAACCGCTCCCGGCGCCGCTTCGGCTGGAGATCGGATTCCTGGGAACGATGGTGGCGGAGGGTTACGGCGAGGGCGAAACCTTGCGCAACGCCGGGGCTGTGCCGCGGACGTGGACGGTGAACGACGGCGATGGTTCCCTGGTGTTCGTCGGAACAAGCCGCTATGGGACCGCCAACGGCGAATACCCGAATGTCCCGGATGGGGGACCGGCCGACCGGTACGCAGCGGGAACCTTCGAATTTGAATCGACGCCCCCGGTAAAGCCGGGTCCGCCCGGTGCGTTTCGTGTTGTACCGAGCGACGGGCGGGTGGCGTTGACGTGGACGGAAGTGACGACCCCGATGCCGGCAGCGAAATACGAGGTCTGGCGCGCGACATCGGCCACGGCGGAATTCACGATGGTGGCGGAAGCGACATCTCCTGAATACGCGGACGTCTCTGTCACCAACGGTTCCCTTTACTGCTACAAGGTGCGGGGCATCGGCGCGGGCGGTCAGGAAGGGTTGGATTCCGCTCGGATGTGTGCGTCGCCCTACGTATTGGATGCGGGACAGAACGTGGCGTATCTGGTGGACGCCGGGGTCGCGGGCACGCAGGCGTTCGAGGGCGTGATCGGCATGGACTTAGAGATCGGGAACCCCGTTTTGATCACGCACCTGGGGGCCTTCGACGATGGGAGCGACGGTCTGGCGCGTCCGATCACCGTTCGCCTTTGGGATCGTGGGAATCCGGAAGCTCCCGTTGAAGTGGCGAGCCTCGAGTTCACAACCGAGGCGCCCGGGACGCTGATCCGTGGGACACGATTCAAGGCTTTGCCGAGCCCGATCCGGCTGGAGGTCGGATTCAAGGGAACCATTGCGGCGGAGAACTCTGGAGCGGAAGAGAGGCTTGTGAACCCGGGCGCGAACCCGAACGTTGTCCGGCCCTGGGTGGTGACCACCGGCGGCGGCTCTGTTCGCTTCGTAGGCTCGGGGCGGTATTCGGCGAATCCCGGGGAGTACCCCGGCACAGGAGACGGCGGCGCACCCGACCGATACGGCGCGGGGAGTTTTCAGTACCAGACGACTGCGCTCGTGTACCCGGGTGTTCCGGCCATGACGGCGCGGCGTGGGGATCTGTCGGTGGGATTGTCATGGGCGACCGTGACGGAGCCTGCGGCCGCGGCGAGGTACCGGGTGCTTCGGCGGGTGGGGGAAGCAGCACCCACCCAGGTGGCGGACCTTTCGGAGCCCGGTTATTCCGACGCAGGCCTGACCAAGGGCACTGAGTATTGCTACAGCGTGGTCGCGGTCACCGCGGCGGGTCAGGCGGGTGGGGCTTCGACGGAAGCGTGCCTGGTGGCCGAGGCGCGGGAGGCGGGGGTGGCCTACGTTGTGGAAGCGGGGACGGTGGGTAGTCAGGCGTTCGGCGGAGCGCTCGGGATGGACTTCAACGTTTTGCGCGCCGTGCAAGTGACCCGTTTGGGTGTGTTTGATGACAGCTCCGACGGGCTTTTCCTGACGATCAATGCGCGATTGTACGACCGGACGACGCGGCTGGTGGTCGCGGAATTGACGTTCACGCCAGAGGATTCGGGTGAGTTGATTGGGGGCAGCCGTTTCAAGACGCTGTCGCAACCGATCCTGCTTCCGACGGGATTTCAGGGTACGATGGCGGCCTCGGGATATGGTGGTGACGAGCGCAACGGGAACGGGGTGGTCGGGCGCAGCGTGTTTACGGCGGGGGGTTCTCTGGTCTTTGTGGGGACGAGTGCATACGACGCCAATCCGGCGGCCTATCCGGGGACGGCGGATGGCGGTCCGGCCAATCGATACGCGGCGGGAACGTTTTACTTTGAACCGGCCGCGGAGCCTCCCATGGTCCAGATTGCACGCTCCGGAGCGAGGCTTGTAATTCAGTGGAGTGGCGCCGGAGTCTTGGAATCGGCGTCTTCGGTCGCCGGGCCGTGGGCTGAGGTGCCTGGAGCGGTATCGGGTGTGGAAGTGGAGCCCGCCAATGCGGCGGGCTACTATCGGGTGAAACAATAACCAGAAGCCATGAGAGTCATGAAAACCCACCAGACCGTAAGTGCCTCGGGCGGCGGGTCCGCGCGCCGGGGCTTCACTTTGATCGAACTGCTGGTCGTGATCGCGATCATCGCGATTCTGGCGAGCATGCTCCTTCCCGCGTTGGCCAAGGCGAAAGCGAAGGCGCACCAGACGTATTGCCTCAATAACCAACGTCAGATCGGGCTCGCGGTGACGATGTACGCGGGCGACGCCGAGGAAAAATTCCCGCTCGCCCGCACCTGGGGCAAGGCGTGGGGCGATGATCACCGATTGAGCGACAAGTACCTGTACGAATTGCTCGAGCCCTATATCGGCAAGAACACCGGGACGAACACACCGGGCGGAGTGGCCATCCCACGCAGCAAGCGCACGCCACCTTCGGCCGGCATGTACGTCTGTCCCCTCGGCATGCGCGCCAGTGATCCCGCCGTTCCCCAGTTGAAGACCATGCTTCTGGACAACGACTACATCACCTACGTCTGGAACCACATTTACCTGAAAAAGGACAACGCCACCTACGAAACGGCTCGCCCGGTGAGCGGACGCAGGACGAGCGATGTCGGCAGCCCTTCAACTGCCGTACTGCTGTGGGAGATGCCCTACTGGACGCCCTCGACGGCCCCGCATCGGGGCGGCCTCAACCTGATCTTCGCCGACACCCACGCCGCGTGGGAACGCCGCCATCCCCGTGAGATCGATTGGTGGCGGTATCATAGCCGGCGCGGCTGGGAAGATGCAGACGTGACCGGCATTGATGTCCGGCCGTGATCGGGAGCCGGGATGGGCTTTGGGACGCAATCCCTTCGGGATTGGGAAATGCCTTCCGAGCACTTCTCTCGCAATGCCGCTGAAGTGTCCGTGCCGCTTCGGAGGAACCGGGCCTCTCTCGTGTCCTTCTCTGCGCTCTCTGCGTTCCCTGTGGCCTCAATCCAAACGGGCAGGCCTCCAGGCCCACGTGAATGCGACGGACATGAGCGCC
>JBBQIU010000354.1:0-4616 GCA_038325245.1 Verrucomicrobiota bacterium | reverse complement strand
ACCGCGTGCCACACCGACGGTGGATCGCGACCGGGTGTTTGCCATCGGCGGCACAGGGATCCTCGATTGTCTTGAGGTCGGGACGGGACGGCGCGTCTGGTCCCGGGATGTGCTGAAGGAACACGATCTCCCGAATCTCCTTTGGGGGGTCAGCGGATCGCCCCTGGTGTTCGACGACACCGTGGTCGTGACTGGGGGGTTGACGAATCGTTCCACGGTTCTCGCGTACCATCGGGAGACGGGTCAACCGGTCTGGCAGTCTGGGATGGACAAGGCCAGTTATGCAGCCCCGATCCTGGCCACGCTCGCCGGAAGGCGCGTGGTGCTGTCGGTCAATGCGTCGAGCCTCACGGGACACGATCCTGCGACGGGGATTCTCCTGCTGGAACATCCGTGGTCGTTGGACAAGTGGCCGAAGGCATCCCAACCCGTGGTGCTCGATGGCGACCGCGTCTTCCTTTCTGCCGGCTACGGTATGGGATGTCTCATGCTCCACGTGACGGCGACCGTGGATGGTCGCCTGGCGACAGAGGAGCTCTGGCGAAACAAGATGATGAAGACCCAGTTCAACAGCGCCGCCGTGAGAAACGGGTTCATTTACGGCCTCGACGACGGGCTCCTCGCCTGCGTCGACGCCGAGACGGGCAAGCGTCAGTGGAAGGATGGACGTTATGGCTCCGGCCAGTCGATCATCGTCGACGATCTGATTCTCATCCAGAGCGAGGCAGGCCCGGTCGTGCTGGCCGACGCGAGTCCGGAGGGATTCGTGGAGCATGGGCGCATCGCGGCCTTGAGCAGCAAGACCTGGAATTTTCCCACGCTTGCGGGGCGTTACCTGCTGGTCCGGAACGATCTTGAGGCGGTGTGCTACGAACTGCCGGTGAACGCGCCTACCACCGTGGCAGCCGCGACGGCGCTTATCGCGCGGTGACGATGGTGTACGTCCGCTTGCCTTTTCGGAGCAGCACGTGCTTGCCGAAGAGAAGGTCGCCCGTGGTGATGTGTCGTTGCGCCGATGCGTCGCGCACGTTGTTGACGTAAATGCCGCCGCCTTCCAGGTCCTTCCGCGCCTGGCCCTTGCTCGGACAAAGCCCGGCGTGCACGAGGAGTTCGACGAGCGGCAGGCCGGCGCCGTCCAGGCGGGATCGTTCGATATCACGGGTGGGGACTTCCCCGACAATTTCATTGAACGTCCCCTCCCCGACGCCAGCCAGTTCGCCACCGAAAAGAATGGAAGACGCGCGGACGGCGTCGTCACACGCCTGCTGTCCATGGACGAGGGTGGTGATTTCGCGCGCCAACGCCGTTTGAGCCGCCCTGGCACCGGGGTTCGCGGCCTGCTGCGTTTCGAGATCCTCCACCTGCTCGGCGGGCAGAAACGTCAGGAAGCGGAGCAATTTACTGACATCGGCGTCTTCGCTTTGGATGAAGAATTGATAGAAGCGGTACGGGCTGGTGAGGACGGGGTCGAGCCAGACCGCGCCGGAGGCGGACTTGCCGTACTTGGTGCCATCGGACTTGGTGAGCAACGGGTGCGTGAGACCCCAGACGGTGGCCTGAAGCTTTTTGCGGCACAGGTCGATGCCGGCGGTGATGTTCCCCCACTGGTCCGTGGCGCCGATCTGAAGCTCGCAGCCGAACTCCCGCCGCAGATGGAAGAAATCAAAAGCTTGGAGGAGCATGTAGCTGAACTCCGTGTAGCTGATGCCGGTGTCGCTTTCCATCCGGGCGCGGACGGACTCCTTCGCGACCATCATGTTGACCGAAAAGTGTTTTCCGACCTCGCGGAGGAATTCGAGGTACGAGACGGGCGCCGTCCATGTCGCGTTGTCGACGAGCCGCGCGGCGTGGGCCGGGGAATCGAAGTCGAGAAAGCGCGTCAACTGGGAGCGAATGCTGGCGATGTTGTGTTCGACCTGTTCCCGGGTCTGAAGATTGCGTTCAGAGGAGCGCCCACTGGGATCCCCAATCATTCCCGTTGCACCGCCCGCGAGCGCAATCGGACGGTGGCCCGCGAGCTGAAAGCGACGAAGTCCGAACACGGGCACGAGGTTCCCGACATGCAGCGAAGCCGCCGAGGGATCGAAACCGGCGTAAAGCGTGACGGCTCCCTCGGCGAGGCGCCTGCCCAGCGCGTCGAGGTCGGTGCAGTCGGCCAAAAGGCCGCGCCACTTGAAATCGGCGAGGATGTCCATCGGGCCGGGGATTGAATCAGTGAAGACACGTTGAAGCAAACCTTCGGCCGAGAGCAGGGGTGCGAAAGAAGGGCGCATTCGTCTGGATTTCGACATGAGGTGCCCGGCGGAAGGTGGAGTCGCTGGGCGCGCGGAACTGGCCCTCTTCATCGGGGTGGCATCCCATCATTCCGGACGAATCAGCCGTGGTGCGAAAGCTTCTCTCCCGCGAACGAGGTTGCCCCCTCACCCTGACCCTCTCTCGGAGGGAGTGGGGATGGATTTTGCCCTTTCAGGGCGAACGCCCGGTGGTGGTCGCCGTTCCGAGGGCGTTACCCTCGGCAGGGTTTGGACGAGGCCTTTGGCCTCAATGGCCGGCGGGACTCCTGCTGGTACTTCGGCAACCGTGCGATGGAGGGCGCCGCTCCGTCGGCGCCGAGGATGGGGTTGGGGGCTAGCGTTCAACAGGTTCCGACGGAGCGGAACCTTCCGGGGCGGCTTCGGTTCATGGATTGCCAGGGCCGGGCGGGGATGCCTTCAAGCCGGCCAGGGCTTTAAGGAGGGCTGCCTGCACCGCGGGATCGGAAAAATTCCCCAGGTGGCCCCCGCGCGGGAACACGGTTAGTTGTTCCGGGTCCAACGTCGCACGCAGCCAGGCCACATCGCCGGCCGGGAGGAGAAAGTCGTTTTGATTCACCAGGACCCGGACCCCAGGGTTGTCGCTGAGCCCGGCCGCATAGGTCCGCAGGTCACCGGCGGCGGCCAGCGTTTCGGCAGTCGACGGCCCGAGGCCCTGCGCCTCGTAGTACGGAACCACGAATTTCTCGAAGTAATCCTGAAACGAGTACTGAAGGATCTCCCGATACACGGGTTCGCGCCTCAGGCGTCCGATCGGGTTTTGGAGGATCCCCTGATCGTTTCGGCGCTGGCTGCTGTAGATCACATCCCGGAGGCTGAAGCGAAACGTCAGGCCGATGAGGAACCTGGATTCGATGGTGCTGAAGGGCGGCGGGCCCTCCGAAATGGGCGGTTTATCCATCAGGGCGGCCACCTTGAGAAACAGGTTCTCCATGTTTCCGGTGCGCTCGGCCTCCGGCCAGCCCAGGGGCGCCGAGTAGAATTCGTCCAGTTGGGCGACGCCATAGGTCATCCGAACGGGGGTGTGGAGGGCCACGTAACGATCAAAGGAAATCATGGGGCTCGCAGGGGTTCCTTCGGCCGCCGCGAGGTACAAGGTTTGCAGCCCGCCCATGGAATACCCCATCAACGCCCGGTCGCCGAGCCTGCCCGGATGCGAGGCGTCCAGGCGGCGGTCGATCTCCGTTAGGGCGACCCTCAAGTCCTGGGCGTCGACGGGCAGATGCGCCGGCATCGCGGCGGTTGAGGCGTTCTCCATGAACTCGGGATGGAACGTGCTACTGACGGTCACGAAGGAGTAACCGTTCTCGTAGAGCAGTTCGGCGAGCGCCAGCGGCGCGTGCGCGAGGCGATGGGAAACGAGTCCGGGAACGATGTAGACGACGGGCGCGGTTCCGGAGTGCAGGCGGAACGTGAACTTCAGCTTCCGCCCCGTCGCCGGAATCCGTACGGATCGGGTCCGGCAGCGGTTGGGGAACTCGGGGTCCTTGTAACTAAAGTAGGCGGATTTAAGGGTGTCCAGCGAAGCGTCTTCCTGAGTTCCATGGACGCGAAAGTCCGCCTCCCGGTTCGACTTGGCGAACGTCCAGGCGAACTGGATTCCGGAGTAGGGATCCGCCTCGGCTCGCGCAAAACGCACATACTCATCCACCGTATCGGTGAGGCCATTGTAGGTGACGACGGAATTAACGTAGGTATAGGGACCGACGTAGGTGAGGGGGTTCTCCGGGGAAAAATCGTAGGTATTGAAGTAGATCAGGGGCTGGGCGGCGAAGTCGGCGGCGAGGCCCAGGGCATCACGTTCATTGCTCGGGCCGAAGACGGGCAGCATCAGGAAGCAGGCCGGATCCCAACCCCATTGGCCGAAGGTTTGGCCGAAATCGGCGTCTGATTTCGGGATCCGCCAACGGGCCGCGACGTCGAAGAAGCCTGCCACCCCGAGGGTGGTATTGCACAGGAAGCTGTAGGATTCATCGCGTGCGCCCTCCCATTTCCCCTGGAGCAGATTGTTGATCAGTCGCCCCGGGTAGAGGATGTTGCGGCCCATGTTCCTGATCCCGGTCCGGACGGGCTTGGCGACCACGGACCGGTAGACCCGGCTCGTCGGCTTCACGACGCCCGTCATCAGGCCCTTGTTGACCTCCCAGATCACCCGATTCATGGGTTCGAGCGGATCGGGCGTGGATTCCGGGAGGACGATCAACTCCTCGGCCGGGGGCGGTCTGGGGCTGGGGATGGGAACCGAGATGGAGGTGGAGACCGGCGGTTGTTCCTGGGCGAACGCCAGGAGGTCTGGCGGCAACC
>JBBQIU010000353.1:0-4622 GCA_038325245.1 Verrucomicrobiota bacterium | reverse complement strand
GAGGTGATGATCGTGGTGGGGATCGCCGCGTTGATCCTCGCGATCAGCATTCCATTTGTGCAGCGGACCTTCAAACGGGACGCGGTCTACAAGGCGGTCCGCGTGGTGGAGGAGGCGATTTTGAATGCGCGCTCGACGGCCATCTTCAACAACTCACCGACCGACCTGATCGTCCGGCCGCAGGACAAGTCGTTTCACGTGCGCGCGACGGCCTCGCGAACAACGAGGCCCTTGAATGCGGACGGCGACGCGTTGGACGTGGGGGAGGGAGGGGTGGCGGTTCGGGACCACTCGAGGCACGCGCCGAAGCCGTTCAGTGGCACGCTCGAGGAGGACGTGGAGATCGAATTGCTGGACGTGAACTTCCAGGAATACCGGGACGAGGAGGAGGCGCGTGTGCGATTTCATCCGAACGGCACGAGCGATGAATTCACGATCGTGATGAGGATCGGGACGGTGGCATGGCGGAAGATCTCGCTGGATATCGTTACGGGCCTGCCCACGTTGGAAACGATCCGCTGAAAGGAACGCGACGCGATGCGACTCAACACCAGCAAGCGGGCTTCGACGGGTTCCGGGGCGTTCACGCTTCTCGAGGTGGCGCTGGCCATGGGTCTGCTCTTCGGCATGGTTTTCATCCTCCTCCAGATCACGTCGACCAACCTGCGGATTGCCAAGGCGCTCCAACGGACGACGGTGGACGCGGGCAGCCTCGCCGCGGAGATCTCGCTGACCAACCAATTGGTGGAAGGCTCGGATTCGGGCGATTTCGGCGATCTGCACCCTGGATGTCAGTGGCAGCGCGAAATCACGATGGTGGGGACCAACGGGCTCTTCGAGATCCGGTTTGAGGTGTATCGAGACAGGGATCCCAAGCCGGAGTCCGAGTTGGTGGTCCTGCTATTTAGGCCGTACTCGGCCCAACGCGCCGGGGGTGGAACCCTGCGTCCCGGAACGGGGGGACGATGAAGCCCTCAGAACGACCGAAAGTGGGTCTGCCGGACGGTGGCGGCGACGGCGTTGCCTTGGCGACAACGATGCGGTCGCCAAGCGCGCGACGACGGCGCTCCCGCGGCATCCGGGCCTTCACATTGATCGAGGTGATGCTGGCCCTGGCGATGTTGATGATGGTCCTCTCCGTCATCTACTCGACGTGGATGGCGATCCTCCGGTCGAAGAACGCGGGGGATAAGGCGGCGAGGCATGCGCAGCGTTCGAGGATTGCGATGCGGGCGGTCGAGGATGCGCTCCAGGGGGTGCAGGTTTTCCAATTGAACCAGCCGTATTACGCGTTCATCGCTGACACCAGCGGGGAGTTCGCCTTCCTGAGCGTGGCGTCGCGCCTGCCCGATTCGTTTCCGGGCAGTGGCCTGTTCGGGGACCAGGCTCTGAGGCGGGTCAATTTCCAGGTTGAACCCGGCTCGAATGGGGTTCCGCAATTGGTGATGCGCCAGTATCCCCTGCTCCTGGCGACCAACGCCGTGGAAGAGGCCTACCCCATCGTCCTGGCGACCGAAGTGACGGATTTCGCCTTCGAGTTCTGGGACGCGCGCCGGGGCGAATGGCTCGCGGACTGGCTTTACACGAACCAGCTTCCGCCCGTGGTCCGGTTTCTCCTCGGAGTTGGGAGCCGGGGGGATAATGCGACGATGCCGCAGACGGTGCAGGTTCCGACGGTGGCGTTGTCGGCGATGCCGGTGCCGGGCGAGTTGCAGGGGCGCGGGGCGAACCGGCCGGCGGTCGGACAGAATCCCGCGAACCCGCCGGCAGGCGGGACGCCGCCTCCGGCGCAGGGGGATGGGACGGGGCGGTAGAAGTTCGCCGTCAGGGCGACAGAGCATCATGACGCTGAGATCGACAGGGAGGTCACGGAAGCCGCGGGAGTCGGGGATCGCCCTGATTCTGGTTCTCGGGGCCGTGATCGTGCTGACAGCGATCGTGGCGGGCTTCACGTATTCGATGAAGGTGGAGGCGCGGTTGGCGCAGAATTACCAGAGCGACGCGGAAATGCAGTGGATGGCGCGCTCGGGCGTGGAACTGGCGCGCTACGTTCTCGCGCAGGAGATGCAGGCGCCGGGCGGGAGGAACTTCGACGCGCTGAACCAGAAATGGGCGGGCGGCGTGGGAAGCATGACGAACGACATCCTGGCGGGCATCTCTCTCACCGATAACATCATCGGGCGGGGCCGGTTTTCCATTCAGATCACGGATCAAGAACGGCGATTCAACATCAATGCCGCCAGCCGGTTCGTTCTCCAACAGGCGTTGATCATGATGAACGTTGACGCTAGCCAGCAGGGGACGTTGATCGATTCGATTCTGGACTGGCGCGACCCGGACAATGATCCCGGGATCAACGGGGCGGAGAGCGACGACTTTTATCTTCGGTTGGACACGCCGTATTTCGCGAAGAACGGACCGATCGATGACATGTCCGAACTTCTCCTGGTGAAGGGAATGACTCCGGAAATCTTCTGGGGGAGCGGTTCGACGAACGTAGCTCGCGCGGAGAATGCGCCGAGGCCGGGCGAGGTGGGGCGCTTTGGAGAGTCGGCCTACATCAATTACGGGTTGAGCGAGGTTTTCACGGCGGTGTCGGCGCCGCAGGTGAACATCAACACGTGCTCCGCGGAGACGCTCCAGTTGGCAGGGCTCGATCCGCTGATCGCGCAGTTCGTTCTCGAAACCCGCCGGGGACCGGACGGAGCGGAAGGAACAGAGGATGACATGCCGTTTCTAAACCCGGGCCAGATCCCGATTCCGACCGACGACCCCGCCATCCGGCAGCAGATCCAGCAGTTTTTCACGGTGCGAAGCCAGACGTTCGAAGTCATCGTCACGTGCGAGATCGGAGGGTACCAAAGGAAGTTCCGGTCCCTTTTGCTGCGGCGAAGTCCGCGAGACATCGCGATTCTGTTTCTTCACGGGATTTGAACCGGATGACGGGCTGAAGGAGTCTGCCGCGTCGCCCGCGGGGTTCCGCGAGCGGGTCGAACGAGCGGTATGCTGAACTACATCTGGCTGGCAATGCTGCTGACGGCGATGCTGGTGGCT
This sequence comes from Verrucomicrobiota bacterium, assembly GCA_038325245.1. Lineage (GTDB taxonomy): Bacteria > Verrucomicrobiota > Verrucomicrobiia > Limisphaerales > CAIMTB01 > CAIMTB01. The sequence continues at coordinate 1,568 of JBBQIU010000353.1, read as the reverse complement.
GGGATCACCGGTCAGGTCCGGGCGTCGGTGGACGGGGCGATCAAAGGGGCGGAAACGGCGGTCACGCTCGCCCTGGGGTTGGTGGGCATCATGGCCCTGTGGCTGGGAGTCATGCGGTTGGCGGAGCGATCGGGCTTGATTCTCATCCTGGCCCGCATCCTGCGTCCGGTGTTGGGCCGGCTTTTTCCCGACGTTCCTCCAGACCATCCCGCGATGGGATCGATGGTGATGAACATCGCGGCCAACATGCTGGGCCTGACGAATGCCGCGACACCCCTGGGACTTCGCGCCATGCGCGATTTGGAATCCCTGAATCGGCACCCGGGCACGGCCACCAACGCGATGTGTACCTTTCTCGCCATCAATACCGGATCGGTGCAGTTGATCCCGGCGTCGGCGATTGCAGTGCTGGCGTCCTCCGGGGCGACGAATCCCACCGCCATCGTGGGATCGACCCTGGTTGCCACGTGCTTTTCGTCGGCGACCGGTTTGGTGGCGGTGAAGTTGCTGGAACGCGCCCGGGTTTTCCGGCTCGGGCCGCCGTCGGTGGGGAGCGGCCCTGAAGCCAACGCCGAGCCCTTGGGCGGTGAACCACGAGATGCATGCCCACCGGGCGGGACGGGCGCCATTTCGAGCGTGGTGGGCGTTGAGAGTCGGCATCCTTCGGGAGCTGTATCGGCGTGGGGGAAGGGTCTGCTGGCGCTGGTGGCCCTGGGGTATTTGGGCATTGCGTTGAGCCTGGTCTTTCCGGAGTGGGTCGGGCGAACCCCGGATGTCTCGACGGCTGGGCAGTCGGTTTGGGTTCGGGCGTTGGGTGCGATCTCTATCCTGGCGATCCCCATGCTGCTGTCGTTTTTTCCCCTATTTGCGGCGCTGCGCGGCGTGGCGGTCTACGAAGAGTTTGTGGAGGGGGCGAAGGAGGGGTTCCACGTGGCGGTGAAGATCATTCCGTTCCTGGTGGCGATGTTGGTGGCCATTGGGTTCTTGCGGGGCGCCGGAGCGATCGAGGGGTTCACGGAGATGCTGCGGATTCCGCTGGAGGCGGTCGGGTTTCCGCCGGAACTGCTACCCATCTCTCTGATCCGGCCGTTGAGCGGGAGCGCGTCGCTGGCGGCGTTTAGCGACATTGTGAAAACGTTTGGCCCCGACAGTCTGCTGGCGAGAACGGCCGGAACCCTGTTTGGAAGCACGGAGACGACGTTCTATGTCATCGCGGTGTACTTCGGGTCGGTTGGGATTCGGCGGGTTCGGCATGCCGTCTGGGCGGGGTTGATCGCGGATGCGGCGGGCGTGATTGCGGCGGTGGTCGTTTGCCGGATGCTTTTCGCCTGAGAGCGCCTGAGAGAGCTGGGTCACGGAGGTCGGCATTGGAGTACAAGCTCTATTTTCATTAGATAAATGTTTTCGTTAATCGGAAATTGACGGGTTGTCTCGGTCTGTGTTACCAACCTACGTTGCTGTGACTGCTCCTGGGTGATTTTACTTCTCCCAGGGCGGTCAAGCACCAGCGAACTCTGATATAGAACCCTGAAGACTGAACCCAGTATGAGTATGAGTATGAGTATGAG
>JBBQIU010000352.1:0-4631 GCA_038325245.1 Verrucomicrobiota bacterium | reverse complement strand
CCCGCTGGAAGCCACAAACCCAATACCGCCGTCCCACAGGCCTTCTACAATCGGGAAGCCGGCATCCGCCGGATCGCCACGGAGACCGGGGCCGGGCCGTGGGGTTCCTCCCTTGCCTTCGCCGGCGCCCTCTGTGGCATCGATGTGACGGTGTTCATGGTCCGGGTCTCCTTCAATCAGAAGCCGTATCGCCGGGCCTTGATGGAGACCTGGGGCGCCCGCTGCGTCGCCTCGCCTTCCACCGAAACCGCCTCCGGGCGCGCCATTCTCGCTCAACGGGCGGACCATCCCGGCAGTCTCGGAATCGCCATCTCCGAGGCCGTGGAAGTCGCCGCACAATCGGATGACACGAAGTACGCCCTCGGCTCGGTTCTGAATCATGTGCTGATGCACCAGACGGTCATCGGCCTCGAAGCCATGGCCCAGATGGAAATGGCCGGGGACTATCCGGATGTCGTGGTCGGATGCACGGGTGGCGGTTCGAACTTCGCCGGAATCGCGTTTCCATATCTCGGCGCTCAACTCCGCGGTGGAAGGAAGGTGCGCTTCGTCGCCGTCGAACCTTCCGCCTGTCCCAGCCTGACCCGCGGAAAATACGCGTATGACTTCGGCGATACCGCCCACCTGACCCCGCTGGTGAAGATGCATACGCTCGGTTCAACGTTCACACCCCCGGGCTTCCACGCGGGTGGACTGCGGTATCACGGCATGGCGCCGCTTGTCAGCCATGTCCAGGAACTCGGACTGATCGAGTCGGTTTCCTTCCATCAAACTGCCTGCTTCAGTGCCGGACTCGAGTTTGCCAGGACGGAGGGGATCCTCCCGGCGCCCGAAGCCAATCACGCCGTTCTTGGCGCGATGAACGAGGCGATCCGGTGTCGCGAAGCCGGCGAATCCAAGGTGATCCTCTTCAACCTGTGCGGGCACGGTCACTTTGACATGCAGGCCTACATGGATTTCATGGCTGGCAAACTCGCGGACCAGAACTATGACCCCGCCGAACTCGCCATGGCCCTCGCCGGCCTGCCTTCCGTCGCATGAAAAAACACGGTCACCGGGCCCTTGAACCGGGTCGCTGCCGGCAGGGCGCGTCCTTCAATACGGATAACCGATTGCGGAGGAAGGGGATGATGGATTCCCAGGAGTACGCCTCGCCCGTTTTTGCGCCCTTCGGGGGGATGGGTGGACCTGGGAAGGCGATCCCGTCCTTCCAAGTCTCTGCGTTCCCTGCGTTCTTTGTGGCAAATCCCTCCCCGTCCGGCGCTCATGTCCGTCGCCTTCACGTGGGCCTGGAGGCCTGCCCGTTGGACTTAGGCCACAGGGAACGCAGAGAGCGCAGAGAAGGAAACTGGTTTTCGCCAAACACCTTCAGGTTCTGGACCTCTGATTCTCGAAGGCCGCGTCCTGCGCTGCCGGGCTCCGATGCAAACAGCGCTTGGCCCTGACGAAGATCTCCGCATAAAGTCTCCTTACCACTCAACGCCCCTAAACCAGCCCCACTAATGAAAACCTATCAGGCTGCAGACATCCGAAACTTCGCGGTGGTCGGTCACGCAACATGCGGAAAGACGACGCTGTGCGAAGCCATGCTGGCCACCGCGGGTGAAATCAGCCGGATGGGTAGCGTGGCGAACGGAACGACGGTTTCTGATTACCACCCGGGGGAGAAGCTCCACCAGATCTCGATCCACGCCACCCCCCTCCACCTCGAGTGGCTCGGCAGGAAGCTCAATGCGATCGACACCCCAGGATACATCGATTTCATCAGCGAAGCCCTGGTCGCCCTCCAGGTCGGTGATTTTGCCTTGGTCGTCGTCCACGCGCTGCATGGCCCCGCCCTGGGAACAGACACCGTCTGGCGTTATGCGACCCGGTACGGCATCCCGAAAATTCTCGTCGTGAACGGATGCGATCGGGAGAACGTCGATCCCGAGGCGGTCCTGACCCGACTTCGCAGCCAGTTCGGCAATCGTGTCTTCCCCCTGACATGGCCGGTCAATCCGGGACCGGGCTTCAATCAAGAACTCGACGTCATGCGGACTGAGATCGTGACCTATGCCGGTGACGGATCGGGCAAGTACACGGAGTCCCCGGCAACCGGGAAGTGGATGGAACGGGTGGGCCAATGGCACCGGGAACTCATCGAATACACGGCCGAGGCGGATGATGCACTGATGGAGAAGTACTTCGAGAAGGGCAGTCTTTCGGAGGATGAATTGCGCGCGGGCGAGCACACGGCCCTTCAGAAGCAATCCTTCATCCCCGTCTTCTTCACGTCCGCCGAAACCAATGTCGGCGTGGCGCGCCTGCTCGACTTCATTGCGAAGTACGGTTCCTCGCCCGTGGATCGCTCGAAGATCGTGGCGGAGGACGCGGCCGGGGCTCCCGTAGACGTGGCCTTGGACGCGGGGGAACCGGTGCTCTACGTCTTCAAGACGACTCACGAGGATCAATTCGGTGACCTGTCGCTCTTCCGCGTTTACTCAGGCTCGGTCCGTTTGAACATGGACCTCCACAACAGCGATCGGAAGATCACGGAGCGTCTCGGTCAGATTTACAGCCTCAACGGACGTATTCGGACGGCCGTGGAGACCCTGAACGCGGGGGACATAGGCGCGGCCGTGAAACTCAAGGACACGCACACCGGCAACACCCTTTGCAGCCTCAAGCGGATTGTGGCGCTACCGCGGTTCATCTTCCCAAGGCCCAACGTCCACATGGCTCTCAAGCCCAAGGCCAAGGGCGAGGAAGACAAACTCGCCGCAGGTCTCGCGGCCCTGCACGAGGAGGATCCCACTTTCCAATACCACGTGGATTCTGCCCTCCATCAGACCGTGATCTCGGGGCAGGGGGAGCTGCACTTGCAGATCGTCGCCGAGCGCCTGCGGCGGCGGTACAAGGTCAATATCGACCTGGTGGAGCCGAGGATTCCCTATCGCGAGACGATTCGTGGACGGGGTGAATCCAAGTACCGGCACAAGAAACAGACGGGCGGCGCCGGCCAGTTCGCCGAGGTCTGGATGCGCGTCGAACCGATCGCGCGCAACAGCGGCGTCGAGTTCAGCGAGAATCTGACAGGTCAGAACGTGGATCGGGTTTTCGTTCCGTCCGTGGAGAAGGGTGTCCACGCCGCGTGCGTGGAGGGGATCTTGGCCGGTTACCCAGTGGTGGACGTGAAGGTCGACTTCTACGACGGCAAGATGCATCCCGTCGATTCGAAGGACATCGCCTTCCAGATTGCCGGCAAGGAGGGATTCAAGGAGGCGTTCCGGGCTGCGCGGCCCTGCCTGCTTGAGCCGATCTGCAACATTGAGGTGCACGTCCCGGACGAGTTCATGGGGAACGTGCTCGGGGATCTTTCAAGCCGCCGGGGACGCATCCAGGGCATGGAGAACGAAGAGGGTTACCAAGTTGTGAAGGCCCAGGTCCCACAAAGCGAACTCTATCTCTACTCGGCCGCACTGCGCTCACTCACCGGAGGTCGCGGGCACCACAGCGAGGAGTTCAGCCACTACGATCACATCCCCGCCGATCTGGAAGGCAAGGTCATCGCCGAGAACAAGAAGCTTCACGACGAGGAAAAAAAGGCCTGAACAACCTAACGGCCAAGTCGGCGATCCGGGAAGGCCGACTCGAGGCTCATCAGCCCCGCGGGCTGCGGATCCAGGATCTTTCGGAGATATTCCACGGCGTCCGGAATGGTCTGCACCGAGCGCGGCAGCGTCGCGCCCGCGGCGTTCGGATGCCCGCCCCCTTGAAGCTTCTGGGCGATTCCCAAGGCTTCGCCGTTCCGGCTTCGCAGACTAACAACCACCCCGGTCGCCGCCTTCTTGATCAAGGTTGCCAGGATCGGATGGCGGCATTCCGGAGAGCATAGGAGTTGGTGGACGATGAGATTGGCGTTCCCGACGGCGATATCCACCCATGCAAGATCCGATGTGACCGAGATGATCCGCGTTCGGCTCCACGCCAATCCCATAGGGTCCTCGATGCGTTTCCGCGTTCTGACAACCTCCAGTAGCGGATGGTCCAGAAGGGACTCGAGGCGTCCCTCGATCAATTTGCTGAGGCTCCAGAACGGGTACGATTTCAGGAGTGCCGAGTATTCCTGGGAAAGGTCGAAATCCGGATGGTCCTCCTTGAAGAGGTCGCCGATGTCCGTCAATTCCACGAGCCGATCGAGTTCAGGGCTCGAGATCCCGGACTCGCGGCAGAGATCGTAACAGAGCAGGGCGGCTGACCGGCTCGTGTCCTTGATGTAACGGGCTTGGCTCGGTTGATCGTCGACGGGATGATGATCGATGATGACCCAGTCTGGACGGTCCAGGCGGGCGTCAAAGGCCAGATCGCAGACCCAAGCGGACTTTTCCTTCAGCGGCCGCTGACGCCAAGCCTGGGTATTCCAGGCTTCGAGTCGGACATCCGTTTGATAGAGGGTCCTGGCGAGGCGTTGAAGCAGGTGTCCTGAAACAAAACCGTCTAAATCACTTTCATGGGTCAGGATCACATCCGGGCGCGGCAGTACATCCATGGCGCCGCGGACCGTACCGGCCCGAATCGGATGGGCCAAGCGCGGATCTCATTGATCCCCGGGGCGGCAGGACGCGCCCTTCGAGAATCAGAGGTCCAGA
>JBBQIU010000351.1:0-4642 GCA_038325245.1 Verrucomicrobiota bacterium | reverse complement strand
GTCATCGTCCTCGCCGTCGTCACTGCCCTCGGAGGCGGGACCCTCCGGGACATCTGCCTGGGTGCCACGCCGGTTTTCTGGATTGCGGACTGGCGATATGCCGCCACGTCCATCGCGACTGGAATCGCCTCCTTCTGGCTTCTCCGTCACATGACGCCCCTTCTCAAGTACCTCGAACTCGCCGACGCCTTCGCCCTCGCGCTCTTCACCATCGTCGGTGCCAGCAAGAGTCTCGCGCTCGGCGCCAACGAGTTCAGTGCCGTCGTTCTCGGCACCATCACCGGCGTCGCCGGAGGGGTCCTTCGCGACGTGCTTCTCAACGAACTCCCCCTCGTCTTCCGTCCCGAAATTCGCCTCTACGCCACCGCCGCCGTCGCGGGCGCGACCGCCTTCGTCGTCTGCCACTCGTTCGCCCCGGCTTCCAATATCTCGCTCGTCGTCGGCGTCGGCGTCACCCTCGCCATCCGTCTTGCTGCCATCCGATGGTCCCTCTCGTTGCCCGTTTTCGAGGACCGTCCGGAGCCCCAGCGCCCCGCCCCGGATTCGCGCTAAATGCAGCACCACGACTCACCACTCGCCACTTCATGGAGCCACAGCTTCCACGGCTGACGCCGCCTCTGGAGTGGTCCCGCGCAACGGCCAGAGCCACGGCACCAGCCATAGGGATAGCCCGAATATGACGACGACGAGCGGCGCCCCTACTTTCAGGAAGTCGAGGAACCGATAGCGGCCAGGTCCGTAGACCAAGAGACACGCCGGTTCGAGCGGCGTCAGGAACGAGCAACTCGCGGCGAGAGCGATCATGATCGCGAACGGCCGGGGATCCAGACCCAGTTGGGTTGCCGTCTGAACCGCGATCGGGAGCACCACGGCGGCCGCCGCCTGATTCGACATCGGCTGGGTCAGCAGGGTGGTGAGGAGGAAGAACCCTCCCAGGAGCACGATCGGGTTCCATCCCTCAACCGCCTTCACCAACACCGACGCCAGGTACTGCGCCGTCCCCGTGGTTTCCATGGCCGCGCCCAAGCCAAGCATGCAGGCGATCAGGATGATCAGGCGCCATTCGACTTCCCGATAGGCGGCCTCCGGAGTGACGCATCGCGTCGCGAAGGTGAAGAAGGCCCCCAGGAGCACCGCTACGGGCAGAGGCACCCACCCCACGATCGCCAGCAGCAGCGCCCCCACAAAGATTCCGAACGCCCGCAGCGCCTTGGCACGATCCGGCCGCTCTTCGGGCACCGGCCCGAGGATGCTCAATGCGCGATCGTACTCGATGCCGCTGAAGTTCGCCTTGTGGCCCTGCAACAGCAGCACATCGCCTACCCGCAGCGCGATGCGGCTCAGCTTGTTCAGCAGGTTCTTTCCATGCCGGTTCAGCCCGAGCACCTGAATACCGTAGCGATCCCGAAACCGGGAGGCCCGCAGCGTCCGTCCCGCCAGGGGCGACCCCGGAACCACCAGCGCCTCCACCAGCGCCGTGTCCTCGTTACGAAGGTTCGGGTCGGACAACACCACGTCCGCCCGGATTTCAATCCCCGCCGTGTCCTTGACCTTCAAGACCTCCTCCCGCGCACCCTCCATCAACAACACATCCCCCGCTTGCAGCACCATGCGCTCGCGCGGCATGAGGTGCTCGTCCTTGTTCCGAACCACTCGCACGACCGTGAAATCCAGATCCCGCCCCAGCCCGGATTCGGCCAGCGTCTTTCCCACCAACTCCGAATGGGGAAGGATCAGGACCTCGGTCAGATACGATCGCATCCCGAAGCGCTCCACCAACCCCTCGGGAGTCCCGCGATCCGGAATGAGACGCCGGCCGATGAAGTACATGTAGGCCACCCCCACCACCACGATCGGCACTCCCACCGGAGTCAGTTCAAACATCCCCAGCGGCGCCAGGCCCGATCGGGTCATCAGCCCGCTCACCATCAGGTTCGTCGACGTGCTGATCAGAAGGACGGAGCTACTGAGAATCGACGCGAAGGCAATCGGCATCAGGAGGAGGGACGACGAAGTCCGCAGCTTCGCCGCCAGACCGACCACCACCGGCACGAAGAACGCCGCCGTCGCCGTGTTGCTGACCAGGCAACTCATCGCCGCGACCGTGATCATGAGTGTGAGAACGAGCACGTTCGGCCCTCCCTTCACGCGGCGATGGATCGCCTGGCCCACTAACTGGACGCCTCCCGTTTTCGTCAGCGCGCTGGTGAGAATCAGCAGTCCCAGCGTCATCAATACCGTGTCACTCCCGAATCCGGCGAAAGCCTCTTTGGGCGCCAGGAGTCCCGTCAGCATGAGCGTCAGGAGCAGTCCCAGCGCGACGATGTCCGACGACACCCAGTCCATGGAGAAGAAGACCAACGTCACCGCAATGAGCCCGAGCAGGAGGGCGATCTGGAAGGTCATGATGGGGAAATGGGCGCGGTGCCTGGCCGACTTTCCAACCGTTGCCGACGAGCCCTTTGAGTGCCAGGGTCCCGACACGCACCACACGGCACATCCTTGGCCGGATTCCATGCAACACGCACGCCCGGATCCAATCCCGGTTTGCAGTCGGCAAGGCCGCCGATCCCCTCCAGGCCCGAATACCCCCCGATGGACCCCAAAATGCCCCCGAAACCTTTCGCGGCCACTTCTGGCATCATTCCAGCAAAGGACTAGATTGCGTGGACACGCGATGCCGCTCATGGCGTCCCGTCCACCATATCAAGAAAATGAAGACACACTACGAAACTCCCGAAGCCGTGGTTCACGACTTCCGCAGCCTTATCGACGACGCAAAATCGCTCATCGCCGTCACCGCGGAAATCAAGGACGAGAAGGTTGCGGACGCCCGCCGCCGGCTCGAATCCGCTCTCTCGACCGGACGCGAAAAGCTCGGCGAAGTCCAGGAACACGCCCGTGAAAGCCTGGACGCCGCCAACGCCTGCGTTCGGCGACATCCCTTTGAATCGATGGCGGTCGCCTTGGGCGTCGGAGCCGTCTTTGGTTATCTCATCACCCGCCGTTAGGAGGAGCCGCATGGATGGCGCCCCTCCCGCCCCCAAAGACGTCAAGGCGGCCGTGCGAAGGCTGGCCCGTGGTGTGCTGGCCATCGCCCACACCCGCTTCGAACTCCTGGCCGTGGAGGTTCAGGAAGAGCGGGAGCGTTGGGTTCGCGCGTTCCTGCTCGCCTTGGGTATCGCCGCCTGCGCCCTCCTCGCAGGCGGCGCTTTGATGGTCGGCATCGGATTGCTCCTCTGGCCGTATTCCCAAGTCCTGGCGGTGGTGGTTCCCTTCGGGATCCTCGCGGCCACCAGCTTCTATCTCTACCGGCAACTGATGTCGCTGATCCGCGATTGGCGGACGCTTCCCGCGACGTTCGAGCAGCTTCAAAAGGACCGCGAATGCCTCAACGCATGGCTGGATTAACTCCATTACAGGCTCGCAAACAGTTGCTCGCCGCGACCGCCATGGTGCAGCGAAGGCAGCTCTTGGAGGATTTGGATTCCGCCGGCAATTCGGCTCGCGAATTCGCGGATGTGACCGGACAGCGGCTCCGATACTTGGGCGTGGCCGCCTCGGTGGCGGCGTTTCTCGTGGCCGCATTCTCATCCATCCGCCGACTGAAGCGGCCCTCCCAAAAGCCAAGGACGACTTCCCCGCTGCCGCCCCCGCCCCCGCCCCCGCCCCGGGAATCCCTCCTGCTCGCCGCCCTGCCCGTCCTTCGCCTCGTCGTCACCGCCTGGCTCGCACATCGCACCGGCGAGAAGCGCTAGACGGACCTCCCGCCGGCAGTCTCAGCCGCGTTGGATCCCCTTACCCTCCCCAGGCGCCTCCGCGCCGTTGAGCCTTCCTGCCTCCTTCCGGCATCGCGACGTCCGGTTCCGCTCATCGCGCAATCCCCCCTCCCCCATTCCTTGCAGCCTGCACGGCAGGACGGAATACCTTCGCCGAGTCCCTCCCTGCCTTCCAACCGGTTGGGTCATCCCGCCGTCCGGCATGCCGCCTGCCACTCCCTCGCCGACAGGCAAGGCGAAGACGGTGCGACGTGCCCGATCTGGCCACCGTCTCCGCCTGAGCCACTTCATCCCAACTCCACGCAAAGGCTAAACATGCTCAAATGGACAATTCTCTTCCTCGTGGTGGCGCTGATCGCCGGCGCACTCGGTTTCGCCGCGCTCGCCGGCGTGGCCGCCACCGTGGCCTAAGTCCTCTTCGTCATCTTCATCGTCCTGTTCCTCGTTTCGCTCATCAAGCGGAACGCCTGATTCCGATCGAGGAATAGGACTATTTCACTACAACGAAACCACACAAAAGGAACTCAATGAAAATGCCTCACCTCATCACCGTCCTCGCGGCGCTCACAGCCCTCGGTCTGACCACGGGATGCGAAAAGCCCCGTGACATGGACCAACCCTCACCGAACGTTCCCGTCGCTCCGGCGACGAATGCGCTCTACAACCCATCCGGCTCCGTTCCGCCGCCGCCTCCCCCCGTCTCACAAGCTGTGACACGGACGGCCGGCGAGTTCGCGAACGTCCCGAAGATCGAGTTCCAGGCGAGGCTGCGGCAGGGCCTGACGGATTTGAACCGTGAGATCGATCGGCTTGCCGAGGACGCCGTCCTCGCTCGCGACGACGTCAAGGCGGACGCCGGGGCC
>JBBQIU010000350.1:0-4660 GCA_038325245.1 Verrucomicrobiota bacterium | reverse complement strand
GTTGGATTCGGCGGCGTCTGGATCGGGGCCGCCCCGTATCTGCTGTTCGTTCCCGTGACCGATTGGAATGAACCGAAGCCCGCGGGGCCGCCGCGTATCCTGCTCGACGGATGGGACTACCAGGCGGACACCCACGAGACGCTCAACACCTTCAATTGGGGCCCCGACGGCTGGCTTTACGGATGTCATGGTGTCTTCTGCCCGTCCCACGTCGGGAAGCCCGGGACACCGAAAGATCGCCGCCAGCGGATGGACTGCGGCATTTGGCGCTACCATCCCACCCGCCACACATTCGAAGTCTTTGCGGAAGGGACAAGCAACCCGTGGGGAATGGATTTCGACAAACACGGCCAGGCGTTCCTAGAAGCCTGTGTGATTCCCCACTTCTGGCACATGATCCAGGGTGCTCGCTATGAACGACAAGGGGGCCAGCACTTCGCCATCACCCTTGAAGAGATGGAACGTTGTCAAAAGCACCTTCCCAAGGAGGGCCCACGACATATCAATCCGTTCATCTACGATCACCTCCGCACCCACGGCGACCACGTCCATTGGGCCGGTGGCAAGGGACCCCATGCCGCCAATGCCCGAAGCGACGCCGCCGGCGGCGGGCATGCCCATGCCGGTCTCATGGTCTATCTCGGCGGCTCGTGGCCCGAGACCTACCGCAACCAGATCTTCATCGGCAACATCCACGGCCAGCGTTTCAACGTCGACATCCCTGAACGCCGCGGGTCCGGGTACGTGGGTCGCCATGCCCCGGACTTCCTGAATTTCAATGACACCTGGAGCCAATCGCTCAACCAGATCTACGACCAGGACGGTTCCGTTTTCATCATTGACTGGTATGACAAGAACCAGTGCCACCACAACCGCGAGGACGGGCACGACCGCAGCAACGGACGCATTTACAAAGTCGTCTACAACGCCCAACCCGTCTCCCGCACCGACTTCGCCGCCCTGCCGGACGAAGCCCTTGTTCAGTACGCTGATTCGCTGAACGAGTTCCGGGTCCGGCACAGCCGCCGTATCCTTCAGGAACGCGCCGCCGCCGGGAAACTCGGTCCCGGCGTTCATGCGTCGTTCCGAATCCGGCTGAAGGAAAGCGCCGTTCCCCGCATCCGCCTCCGTTCGCTGTGGGGACTTCACGCTACCGGCGGCGCCGATGAAACGCTGCTCCTCGGCCTGCTGAGCGATCCCGACGAATTCCTGCGAGCCTGGTCCATTCAGTTGCTCTGCGAGAGCCGGAATCCGTCCGACGCGGCGCTCGCCGCCTTCGAACGTATCGCCCGCGAAGACGCCTCGGCCTTTGTCCGCCTCTACCTCGCGTCGGCCCTGCAACGGACGCCCGTGGACAAGCGCCGTCCGATCCTTGAACACCTGATCGCCCGCGCTGAAGACGCCACGGATCACAACCTTCCCCTGATGTACTGGTATGCCCTCGAACCGGTCGTCGGCGCGGATGCTTCCTCAGGACTCGCCCTGCTCGACCGGGCCAAAATCCCGGTCCTTCGGCAATTCATCACCCGCCGACTCGCGAGCGAGGATCTGCTCGCCGGTCACGGTATCCCATGAGCCGCACGTTTGGAGTGGCCGGCCTCCCGCTGCCGTAGAGCCGGGCATCTCGCCCTGCGGATTGCTTTCCGCTTCATAGCTTCGAGATTGGCCCCGCGTCGCAGTTCCGACCAGACTCGCCCTGTGATCGCCTTGATCGACTACGGCTCCGGCAACCTCCGCAGCGTGCATAACGCGCTGAAGCGGGTCGGCGCCCCCGTCCAGATCGTCCGACACGGCGAGGAACTCGGCAAAGCCCGTGCCGTCGTCCTCCCGGGCGTCGGAGCCTTTGACGACTGCGTCAATGCCCTCCGCCAGCAGGAACTCCTGGAGGCTACCCGTGATTTCATCCGGTCAGGCCGGCCATTCCTGGGCATCTGTGTGGGTTATCAGGCCCTCTTCGAGCGGAGCGAGGAGTTCAACTCGTGCGCGCCTGGCTTGGGAATCTTTCGCGGCCCGGTCGTTCGATTCACCCCGCGACAGGGCTTGAAGGTTCCGCAGATTGGCTGGAACCGGTTGGAGATCGTTCAACCCAGGTGCCCCCTATACCGGGGAATCCCGGAAGGCAGTCACGTGTACTTCGTCCATAGTTTTTTCCCCCGGCCCGAGGAACCGTCGATCGTCGCCACGTGGACGGAGCACGGTGAACGCTTCGCCTCGTCCGTCTGGCAGGACAACGTCTTCGCAACCCAGTTCCACCCGGAGAAGAGCCAGGCCATCGGACTCGCGCTTCTCACAAATTTCGCGCACCTCGCCACCTGAGAGCCTGCCTGAGATTTTTTTGTCGCCGCGGTCGCTTCCGGAGCGAAACCGGCTGATCCTCGGCATTTCCATTCAGAGAGGGCCGCCACAGCCTGCTTGCCAAGGTGGGAATCGGCTCTCCACACTACCTGACCCACTTACTATGGCCCCAAGGGAACACTCTCGATTCGTTCACTTCGTGCTCCCATGGCTCGTCGCCATCGGGGGCGTGGCGGTTTATGCCATCACCCTCAATCGATGGGTGTCGCTGGCCGGGCTTGACGTCGTGTCCAAGGTCGCCGGCTGGGATTGGAACACGATGCACCTCGGGCCGGTTACGCTCCTGCTCACGTGGCCCGTCCGATGGCTGCCCGAGTCCGCCCAACCCATCGCCCTGAACCTTCTCAGCGCCGTGCTCGCCGGGACATCGCTCGGCCTGTTGGCGAAATCAATCGCCCTCCTCCCCCACGATCGGACTCGCGATCAACGCCAGCGCGAGCGCAGCGATTTCAGCTTTCTGAGCGTTCCCCACGCCTGGGTGCCCCCTCTGGGCGCCGCCCTGCTGCTCGGGCTCCAACTCACGTTCTGGGAAAGTGCCACCGCCATGACCGGCGACATGGTCAACCTCGTGCTCTTCGCCTTTTGCATTTTCTGCTTCCTGCGCGCGCGACTCCTTCAGGAGGACCGGTTCCTGGCCCTCCTCGCCTTCACTTTCGGAGCCGCGGCCGCCAATGACTGGGGCATCATCGCCTATTGCCCCCTCTTCTTCGTTGCCATCCTCTGGGCCAAGGGCATCCGGTTCTTCGAGGCCGGATTCCTGATCCGAACCACCCTCGCCGGACTCGCGGGCACGCTGTTCTACCTTGTCCCAGCCATCGCCATGAAAGTGACCGACCAGGCCGACGGCTCAATCTTCGAATTGGTCCGTGCCCAACTCGGAATTCAACGCGCCTACCTCTTCGCATTCCCACGGACCACCCTCCTTTTCACCAGTCTGGCGTCCATTCTCCCTTTGCTCGTCGCCGCCATTCGCTGGCCAACCACTTTCGGCGATGTGAGCGCTGCCGGCGCGGCGCTCACCAACTTCATGTTCCGTCTCACACACGCCGCGTTCTTCATCTTCTGCGGCTGGGCCATGTTCGACCCACCCGTCAGCCCGAGGGCCCTTGGCTTCGGATACCCCTTCCTGCACCTCTATTTCCTCTCGGCCCTCTGCTTCGGTTACTTCGCCGGCTACATGCTCCTCGTCTTCGGCCGGGAACCGCAACGTAAGCTGAAGCGCTCCTCCGAAGGCATGCAGGCGCTCAGCCGCCTCGTCGCAGGCCTTGTCGTCGTCTCCACCCTCGCCGCTGGCATCGGCCTCGCCTTTCGAAATCTTCCCGCGATCCGCGGCCAGAATGGCCGCCTCGTCCACGACCTCGCTTCCACCCTGACCGCCATTCCCCCCGGAAATTCCGTCCTCACCTCGGATGACAATGATCTCCTCATGCTCGCCGTGGGCATCCTCAGGGAGAGGAAACTCGGCGATCACGTCATCCCCATCAATACAGGCTACCTCCGCCGTCATATCTACCAGCGGCATCATGAGAAACGGTATGCCTCACAATGGCCCGCCCTCGCCGTCGAGCGCCTCAGCGATCCCCTCGGCGATGATGTCCTCCTCCAGCAAATGGCCGCCCTCAGCGTCTCCAATCAGATCTTCTACCTCCATCCCAGCTTCGGTTACTACTTCGAGCTCTTTCACCTCGTCCCCACCAATACCGTCTACGGCTTCGCACGACACTCCACCAATTCCCTTCTCCCGCAGTCCGTGCCCGACGACCAGTTCGAGGCGGTCCACCAACAATGGACCCGAATCCGCGAACAGTACGTCGACACCCCCGTCATCGCCCAACTCCGCGAGCAACGCGCCAAAAGCGCCAGCTTCGCGGGAGCCCACTTCGCCCGCGCCCTCAATACCTGGGGCGTCGCCCTCCAAAGGCGGAATCGGATGGAGGAGGCCGGACGCTTCTTCGCCGCCGCCGCCGAACTCAATACCGAGAACTTCTCCGCCGCCATCAACTCCCGATTCAACGAAAACCTCCGGGCCGGCCGCAACGAGGCCATCCAACTCAGTGAGGATCTCACCGATCAACTCGGCCGCTTCCGCGATCTCACCACATTCCTTGCCATCTGCGGGCCCGTCGATGAACCCTCCTTCTGCTTTAAACTCGGCCGCGTCTTCGCCGACGGCAATCTGCACCGCCAGGCCGCCCAGCAGTTCGCCCGCGCCTCGGAACTTCAGCCCGAATCCGTCGAAACCCGGATGTGGCTCGCGAATGCATCCCTCAATGCCAGCTTCCCCGCCCATGTCCTGGACATCGTT
>JBBQIU010000349.1:0-4668 GCA_038325245.1 Verrucomicrobiota bacterium | reverse complement strand
AAAACGTTGCTACCCATGAACCGACCCTCCTTCACGGCAGGCGCGCCACCTGCCATCGAGGCCGAAGGCCACGTCCAAATCCAGCCGAGGGCAACGTCCTCGGAACGGCGACTGCCACCGGCTGTTAGCCCTGAAAGGGCAACCCAAAGATTTCGGCCCATGAGCCTGCCACTTCGTAGGATGGCTCTGGTAGCCACGTAGAGCTTTCAATGCGGTCGCATCCCCGGTAAGCAATTCCCGTGCAGTCCCAGAATCGCAGCGGGGAAATCGTGTTGCGCGGGGTGGCTGCGTCCCCCGGCGTTTCCCGCGGCAAGATTCTGCTGCTTGTGGACGCCCCGCCGCAGGTGGAAGACCGGGACATCGGCGAACCCGAGATCGAGTCGGAAATTCAGCGTCTCGAGCAGGCGCTGGTCGATACGCGGTTCGAGGTCCAGAACCTCCAGCGCCAGCTTGCCGAAGGCATCGGATTCAAGGATGCGGCCATATTTGAGGTCCATTTGCTCATCCTCGAGGACCCGGTCCTTCTCATTGAATCCACGCGGCGCATCCAAGAACAGCGGCAGAACGCCGGGGCTGCGTTCGGCGCGGTGGCCCGCCAATACACCGAGATGCTCGGAGCGCTCAACGATCCGTTCTTTCGCGAACGCGCGGCGGACATCCGGGATGTCACGCAGCGGGTGCTGCACCGGTTGACGGGGAGCCCCGGACCCGCCCGGCCCCCGGTCCTCCACGAGCCTGTCATCATCGTCAGCCATGACCTGACGCCCTCGATGACCGCTCAACTGGATCGCACCCGGGTCATGGGGTTCGCCACGGACGTTGGCAGCCGCACCTCGCACACCGCCATTCTTGCCCGTTCTCTTGGCATTCCTGCCGTCGTCGGTCTTCACACGGTCAGTTCCCAACTCACGACGGGTCAGCCTGTCCTCCTCGATGGCCATACCGGGGTCATCTATGTCAATCCGACCGACCAGACCCTGTTCGAATACGGGCAACTCGCGCGCCGGCGCCTCCAGATCGAGGAGCGCCTCGCTGAGATCCGGGACCAACCCGCCGTCACACTCGACGGCGTACGCATCATTCTCTCGGCGAATATCGAACTCGCCGAGGATGCCTCCGCCGTGCGCGAAGCCGGGGCGGATGGGGTTGGGCTGTTCCGCACCGAATACCTGTTCCTTCAGGGTGGGACCCTTCCGGACGAGGAGGCCCAATACAGGGCGTATAAGACGGTCGCCGAAACGCTCAAACCCGACCCAGCGATCTTCCGCACACTGGATATAGGCGGCGACAAATTCAGCCCCCATCTGGCGATGCCCCATGAGGTCAACCCGTCCCTTGGCTGGCGGGCGATCCGGTTTTGCCTCCAGGAGCCGGACATTTTCCGCACTCAATTGCGGGCCATTCTCCGCGCCAGTGCCCACGGGAACGTGAAGCTGATGTACCCGATGGTGTCGGGCGTCGAGGAATTGATCCAAGCGAATGGTCTCCTCGCCAGTTGCAAGGAGGAACTCACCCGCCAGGGGATAGCGTTCGATCCCAACATCGAGGTCGGCGCGATGATCGAAATTCCCTCCGCCGTGCTGGTGGCCCGTCATTTGGCCAGGCACGTCCAGTTCTTCAGCATCGGGACCAACGACCTTATCCAATATTCCCTTGCCATTGACCGGTTGAACGATCGCATCGCGCACCTCTACGAACCCACCCACCCGGCTGTCCTGCAATCCATCCATCTCACCGTCGAAGCCGCCCGGAGCCAGGGCCTCTGGGTGGGTGTCTGCGGCGAGATGGCAAGTGATCCCGTTCTGGTTCCGCTCCTGCTCGGCCTTGGCGTCAACGAACTCAGCGTCGCTTCCGCCACCGTCCCGCGGATCAAGCACATCGTGCGTGCGTGCCGCCTCGAGGACGCCCGGAAGCTGTCCCTCTGGGCCCTGGAACAGGCCAGCGGCGCCGATGTTCTTGCCCGGGCGGAGGCGTTTGGGCGCCAGATTGACCCTGAGCTGCAAGCACGTTTCGACCTCTCTCCGCCTTCCGCATCACCGAAATGAAAGCGCTGATTCTGGCCGCCGGATACGCTACCCGCCTCTATCCGCTCACGCTCACCCAACCCAAACCCCTCCTCCCCGTCGCTGGCAAACCCATGGTCGAGTACGTCCTCGACAACCTCACGGCTGCGGTCGACGTCGATCAGGTCTACCTTGTCAGCAATGCCCGGTTCGCAGACCACTTCCAACGCTGGTCGGAGGAATACCGACAACGCGGCCTATCCTACGAACTCACGCTCATCCACGACGATTCAACCGATGATTCCAACCGTCTGGGCGCCATCGGGGATCTCCATCTCGGGCTTGAACGCGCCCAGATCGACGACGACCTCGTCGTCGTGGCCGGCGACAATCTCTTCAGCCAGCCGCTCACCGGCTTCGGCGAGGCGTGCCGCAAGCTCAATGCCCCCGTCCTCGGAATCTACGACGTCGGCAGCCTTGAACTCGCCCGCAGGTACAACAACCTCGAACTCGACGATGCGGGACGCCTGCTCCGATTCGAGGAGAAGCCCAATCAGCCTGCGAGCACCCTCGTCGGCATCGCGCTCTATTACTATCCCCGGCATATCCTGCCCCTCATCCGCCAGTACATCGCCGAGGGCAACAATCAAGATCAGCCCGGACGCCTCGTTCAATGGATGTATCCGCGGACCTCGTTTTACACATGGCAGGTTCCGGGTCTTTGGTACGACATCGGTTCCAAGGAAACCCTCGAGGAGGCAAACCGCGTCTTCGCCCGCCTTTGAGTCGCCCCACTCCTGCCTCCCGGCCGGCGACGTGGCCCATTTGAGAGCCTGTCTGAACGACTTCGTCTGGACGCACGCGAAGACGCGAAGACGCGAAGGAAGAGACGGCGGATGCCGGAATTTAGGCTGGATAGGAACAGACCCCGAACGCCGCGGCCTGCCTCAATACCCCGGATCAAGTGTTGCCTCGGGATCCCTACGCGTACTTTGCGCCTTCGCGAGAGGCTCTTTGATTTTCCCGTGAAGCTCCTGCTCGACATCCTTCGGGTCGTCGCGAGCAAGGTCTTCGCGGTGCTCGCCATCGCGACGGTCATCGTCGCCGGGACATTTTTCTGGATGTGGATCCGTGAACAACGCGGGTTGCAGGATCGCGTTGCCACGCTCCGCATCGAGGTCGAAACCGCCCATCGCGACTGGCAAACCAACCGCGTCCGTGCCCTCGGCGCGGAGATGCTGCTGAATCGCCTGGAAGCCTCCCGGCCCAATCCGATCCTGCGCCCGTCCGACTACCTGCAATGGCGCACCGAGATGCAGGCTGCCGAGGCCGCCCTCGGCGCCGCCCGCGTGGCGCGGGACCGCGCCAAGGCATTCCACGAGGAGACGCGCCGAAGCCTTCAGACGCTCGAGGACAAGGTGGACACCACGTTCGACAAGCTTGTCCTGGTCGCGCGGAAGACAGGGTGGACCATCGCCATCGCGGCCGCCGTCTTCCTGATCGGCCCGCTGTCGTGGAAGATTTTCTGGTACTATGGCGTCGCTCCTTTTGCGGGGCGTTCGCCACCCATGAACGTGCTGCCCCCCGACACTCCCGGCACCTGCCGGGCGGAGGCCAGCGGCAAGGTCCTGGAGGTTCTTGTCGAACCCGGCACCCCGCTCCTCACCCGCATGGAATGGCTCCAGCAATACGCCCCCAGTCTCGGCAAGCGGACCCGTTTCCTCCTCGACTGGCGCTACCCCTTCACGAGCTACGCCTCCGGCCTCCGCGAAATGACCGAGGTGCGCGTCAAACCCGAACACGCCGCAGATCGCGTCGTCCTGACTTCAGCCGACGACCCCAATGCCTACCTCGTCGCGGTGCGGCTCGAGGAACACCCCGGCATCGTCCTGAGACCCGGCGTGGTCGTCGCCATCCGCGGCGACATCGTCGTGCGCAGTCGCTGGTGTCTCGGAAGCGTCCATGCCTGGATCTCGGGACGCTTGCGCCACGTCCTCTTCGCGGGAACCGGCACCCTTTACCTCGTCGGACACGGCGGTGTCGACCTCCAGACCGCCGAAACGCCGGTGATCGTCGAGGAAGTGCTCGTCCTCGGTTACGACGGACGGGCCGCGTTCGCCACCGCGCGCACCGAGACCTTCTGGCCCTACTTCCGGAACCGCACCTCGCTCTTCGACTACCGCTTCCCCGGCGGCCAGACCTTCGTCCGCCAGATCGCGGCTCCCGCGGAGGCGCGGGCGAGATCGAACCCGTTCATACGGACGGTCGACAGTCTGTTCAATGCGATCGGCAAGGTTCTTGGGTTTTGAAGCAAGGCTGGCGGGCGAGAATATAGGCCCTTCGAAGGCGGGGGGTTCGGTACGCGGAAGGAACGATTTCCAAAGAATGGACACGTATTGGGACGTTGAACCGTGCGATGGAGGGCGCCACCAGACCCCCTGGAGATTGGCCATTCTTCCGATCTGGAATCCCAAAGGGGATTCCGTCCCGAAGCCCAGGGTTGGACCGCGAAGCGGGCCTACCCTGGGTAAACGACGTTCAATGCATCAACCCCAACGGGGTTGTGCCACCTCGACGCAACCCCGTTGGGGTTGTGGGTGATTCGGCGATCCCACCCAGGGTAGCTCGTTCCTCGCAACCCTGGGCTTTGGGACGCAATCCCTTC
>JBBQIU010000348.1:0-4671 GCA_038325245.1 Verrucomicrobiota bacterium | reverse complement strand
CAGAAAGAGGGCACGCGTTCGCGGGCTGGGGCACGGTCCGCCAGGCGGGATCGGGAAAATATGTCTTGGCCAGTTGCCGATACATTGACGCTCCGTCCTTCGGGTCCTGCGACGTCAGGGAACTGCACCCGATCAAATAGCGCGATTCCCGCTCCCGGGCGTATCCAGCGATCCCTTTCCAAAGCAGGCTCAACACCGTGAAATTCCGATGCTCCACGTGAACGCATGCGCGCCCCAATTCAATGATCCGCGCGCGAGCCCCCTCGAACGGAGTGAAGTCGAACTCCTGTTCGCTGTAGTACCCATGTTTGGCGGCAGCCTTTATCCCGGTCTGAAGCCGGTAGGTTCCGACCACCGATCCGGTTGCGGACTCCTCGACGATCAGGTGGTCGCACACTTCGTCGAAGACATCCTGGTCCAGCCCCGTGGCGTAGGACTCCCGCAAACCCTCGTCCATCTCCAGGTTGAAGACCTCGAACCGCAGGCGCTGCGCTCGTCGTATATCGTTGGGACCCTCCGCGAGACACGCAGAATAGGCACCGCTTCCACGGGTGAGGTTGCGGTTCCCTGCGGCGGTGGCGCCCGGGATTTCGGCGGGATTCATTAAGATCGAAGGTTAGGCACCAGTTTCGCACCGTCTTCAGGGGCAGGTCAGCGGAGGAAATCAGGTCGCGTCGACGCCGCGTGTCTAACTCCGCGGCCGAACAACTCAAGCCAGAAGACGACTCCCTTCGCACACCCTCCCCATTTTTTGCTCCATTCACCACCGCCCCGTCTGTTATTCCAACCGCCCCGTGTCGAACAATCCGCTCGCTGAAATTCGCCAGACCCGCATCGACAAGGCCACCGCCTTGCGCGCCAAGGGGTTGAACCCTTACCCCGCCAAAAGTCGCAGAACCCATTACGCTGCAACGGTTTTAAATCAATTCACCGAACTGGACGGCAAGGAGGTGACCGTCGCCGGCCGGCTCATGTCCCTGCGCGATCAAGGCGCCATCGCCTTCGCCCATGTCCAGGACCAGAGCGGTCGCATTCAGTTCTTCCTGCGAAAGAACGTCGTCGCCACCACGGACGCCGCGTCCGGAGCGCTCGGCTTTGCCGACCTCTCCCTGGTCGACCTCGGCGACATCGTCGAAGCCACCGGCAACGTCATGAAGACCCAGCGGGGCGAGATCAGCATTCTCGTCGGGAGTTTCCGCCTGCTCACCAAGGCGATCCGCCCCCTTCCCGACCAATGGTCCGGTCTCAAGGATCGAGAACAGGTCCTGCGGAAACGCTACCTCGACACCACCCTTGAAAACGCGAGCCACCAGCGTTTCGGACTCATCGCCCGCATGACCTCCGCGCTTCGCGAGTTTCTCAATGGGCGTGGGTTTCTCGAGTTCAACACCCCCGTCATCCAAGCCCAGTATGGGGGCGGCACTGCCAAGCCCTTCAAGACCCACGTCAACGCCCTCGGCGTCGACATGTATCTCGCCATCTCGCACGAGCTTTATCTCAAGCGCCTCATCGCGGCTGGATACGACAAGGTCTACACCATCGGCCGCTATTTCCGGAACGAGGGCATCGACCGCTCGCATCATCCCGAATTCTCCATGGTCGAGACCATGACCGCCTACGAGAACTACGAGTACAATATGCAACTCGTGGAAGACCTCTTCCGGCACGTCGCCACATCCGTCTTTGGTCGCACCCTCTTCAAGGTCAAGGGTCACGACATCGACTTCGCCCCCGCCTGGCGGCGCGTCCGGATGTCCGACGCCGTCCTCCAGGAGACCGGCATCGATTTCCCTGCCCTCAGCTCCGTCGAGGAAGCGAACGCCGCCCTAGCCCGGTTGGGCGTCGACGAACCCCACGCCTCCATCGGCGAAGCCCTCGTCAAGGCGTTCGAGGTCAAAGTAGAACCCACCCTCGTTCAACCCACCCTCGTCTACGACCATCCCGTCGAGATTTCGCCCCTCGCCAAACCCCTGGCAGCCGACCCGCGCTTCGTCGAGCGCTTCGAGATCTTCATCGGCGGCATGGAATGCGGTGACAATTGGAGCGAACAGAACGACCCCGTCCAACTCCTCGAACGCTGGCGCTCGGCCTACTCCGAGGCGGGAAGGGACGATGGCAAATTCCATACGCTCGATTTCGATTTCATCGAATGCCTCGAGTACGGGCTCCCGCCGACGACCGGCATCGGCCCCGGCATCGAACGCATGGCCATGATCTTCACGGAGCAGGAGAACATCGACGATGTCATCTTCTTCCCGCTCATGCGGCCGGTCGTTTCATCGCTCAATGCCCAGCTTTACGGGATCGAAAAGCCGCCCGAGCCGGCGCCGACCGACTGGCTGGGCGCCGCGACGATCACGCTCGATGAGTTCAAACGCCTTTGCCGTGATGGAGCCCTGACGCCGCATCGGTCGGATCTTATTGTTCGACCCAACGTCCGGATGTGGTCCTCCATCGCGCCCGCCGCCGTCATTCGATTCACCGCCTACGCGGACGTCGAAGGATTCCTCAACCACGGCACGCTGCGTATCACCGGGGTTCAACTCCCCCATGACAGCAACGACCCCGTGGCTTCCGCCGATGAACTGATGGCGTTCATCGGCTCCTATTTTCCCGAGCACCGGGCCAGCGTCGTTGCACCTCCCACGCCGCCGCCGCCGGCGACCGAACCGCACATCGAGGTGCAGACTCTGTAGGGCTGTCAACGCGGGCCCATGGCGGGGCCGTTCGTCTGGCCGATGAACAAGATGAAGGGCAGGCCGCCGCCCATTCCTCCTGGATTCAGCACGTAGCCGGCATCCACAGCCTTGTCGATCCGGAGTTTCGCCTCGGTCAGATGAGCCCTGGAGTAGGCATCCAAGTCCGCCCTCCCGTCCACCGATCTGCCGATTCGCAGGCTCAGGTTGCGCAGGTGCATCAAGGCCAGGTTTCCGATCGCCTTGTGCGACACCTGGCCCCACGAGTTCGGCATGCTGAGGTCGATCAACCGTTCCACGTATTCCCTTTGAAGGTTCCGGCGGAGGCTCGAAATCATCGGTTCCCGCTCGGTGAAGTTGCCCTCGCCCTTGTCCAACTCGGACCAGATCTCCGTCTCCACCGTCCTCAGGACTTCGGGGAGCGTGACGGCGTCATCCTTGGCCGGTGTGATGAACTCATTGTCGTACACACGGCCGAGCGTTCCCGGATTTAGGAGCCGCGTCAGAACCATCGACTGGATGCCCATGATCCGATCGTGAACCGGCCAGGCCGGGTCCTCGAAGGCGCGGGAATAGTCGTCCAGCCATTTGTCGACTGTCATGCGCCGGAGCAATTCGGGAGTGAGGTTGTACGCCCCGTCCCGGAAGGTGGCGCTGAGCAGGAACTTGAGCGCGTCCCGTTGGGCTGCAGCGGGAACCACCTCGATCGGGGCCCGATTGCCCGGATCGCCCTTTTTGTCCCGGTTGATGAAGGCGCCGCCGACCCAACCCGAGATGGTGCTCAGCGCCCTGGTTTGCATCGCGAGCGTCATTTCGTACCCGTATCGGGCCCGCGACCAACTCTGCCCTTCCTTGACAAACTTCTCCACCAGGCGCGCCCGATGGAATTGGGCAAGTTCCACCTGGCGTTGGGCGTACGCGAGGGGGTCCGCCGCAAAGTCATACCGTCGTGCGAGCGGATCGGGTCCGATGGTGTCCTCATCCGTGGCGTACTGGAGTTCTGGCTCCGAGGCCCGTTTCAGGATGGACTTCAGGTCGTCCGCCTTTTCGGTCGTCGAATAGCCATACTCGATCGCCCAGAAATCGTAGGGCCCGATGTCGATCATTCCGTAGTCGCCCTGTTTTTCCTTTTCATGCCAGTTGTAGATGTTGACTGGCAGGTAATCCATGACCGAACCGGCGTACGGCTTTTTCCCCTTCACCTCGGCGCTGTTGATCTTCTCGAGGGAGTAGATGCTCGAGGCCTTGAAATTATGCCGCAGTCCCAGGGTGTGCCCCACTTCATGGGCCACAAGTTCGGCGATCATGGGCCCCACGAACCATTCCGGGATTCCGTCCAGGAGTTCCTTGGGCTCCTCCTTCTTGGTCTCGTCTTTCTTGTCGCCATCCTTCGTGTCGGCTTGCGCGGCCCGCTCTTCGGCGAACGTCTCCTCCATCAGGTCAAAGGCAAAACGCATCGTCGCCAAGTCCAGTGCCTTGCACTCCGCGGCGCGGCACAGGCCGTTGAACTGGCTTGTGCGGCCGACCAGACCGTCAAAGTCGTTGTTCCCCACCAGCGTCGGATCGACGTTCGCCATCGGGTGCCCGCCAAACGCCTGAGCGCCCCGCGCCATCAGAAACGCCACCATCGAATCCCGGCTCGAGGGCGGTGTCATGCGCACCCGCGGATCCCACTGCGGCCGTCCTTGAAGCCACGCGAGCGTCGCCGGACTCATCCCCTCCATCGCCAACGAGGGAAGCACATCGTTGAACTGACGCCAGTAATGCCGGATCCAGCCGTCCGTCAGAATAATATCGGCATCCAGTATCTGTCCCGTCAGCGGATGAACGCGGCTAGGACCGATGGCCGTTCCAATATCGTTGTTCAACCATCGAACGAAGTTGTAATTCACATCCTCCGGATCTTTATCCATATGCGCGCCGGAAGCGGCATCCTGGTAATAGACTTCGATCGCGTCGGAGATGCCAACCTTTT
>JBBQIU010000347.1:0-4688 GCA_038325245.1 Verrucomicrobiota bacterium | reverse complement strand
CCGATCGAGATGTCGGTAATCTTCATGCAATTCAGGCTAGAATAACTGGCCTGAAAGTCAAGAGTCCGCTAGGATCGGCGTTGAACAGGAGCTCGCAGAGATCGAACCCGAGCCGGTAGCCGGTGGTCGGTAGTCAGTGGACACCGGTCCGGGCCTCGCATTCCGCCACCGTCCACTGCCCCCCCTCCTACCGTCTTCAAGAGAGTCTCCGGAGAGCGCCGGCCAAGGCGGTTTTAATCCAGGCCTGCCGGGGCACTCCGATCCGCTCGGCCTCCCGGTCAATCTCGGCCAAGAAGGCCTTGGGGAAATCGACGTTCACCCTCTGCATTTGCCGAACCGGACGGGTCGCTTTAGCCAGGTCCATAAACGCCGAGAGATCCTCGCCCGCCTCGAAGCGCCGGTCGAACTCCGCCGCCGAAAGGGTCTCTTTGCCATCTTGACGGACAATACGATCAGGTCTGTTCATAAATTTTCTCTTCCTTCGGATGCGCTCGACGCACGCTGATGATCCGAACGGTTTCGCCTCGAAGCGTCACAATCGCTGTCCAAAGGCTCAGTCCAATCCTCCCGATGACGGCAATCCTTGGTTCCCGTTCAAACGGAAGCGGTACTTCGACACGTTCTGGATCGCGCCACAGCGCCTGTACTTCTTCAAAATCAACTCCCCGGTTCAGGTCGGCCTTCGTTCGATCCGATTTCTTCGGATCGAATTCAAATTTCACGCGACGAACCTAGTGCAATCGCGCTTCCTGTAAAGCGCCATTTCCATACCTTTTACGACACTCCCGCGCGATTCCAACTTCGCACTGAAAGCGAGAGCGCGGTTGAAGGAATGCAGTGGGTGGTGAGTGGGATCAACAAAGGGCCTAGGCGCGGCGAGCTCGGTCAGTCCAACGGCCACCAACTGAGTCCCCTTCACGATCGACCTTCGCGTCGTCGCGTCATCGCGCTTGACTCCGTAGACCGTCACCCGCTTGGCCTTGCCTCCCGACAGGCAGCCCCTACGGGTCTTAGGGTGCCCGTGAACCACGCCACGACGTTTTCTGCCGAACACCTGCGCCGTTGCAGGTTCCAGGGCGGGTTCGCACGCTTCCTCACCCGGCTCCTTCTTCTCGCGAGTCTCCTCCCCGTCTGCCCGCCGGCCTTCGCCGTCATCTTCTACTCCACCGGCGATCTCAACCACAACACCACCGCCCCCACCGGTGCCCTCGCCAATAGCGGGTGGCAGTGGGTCGGTACTTGGGGTGGTTTTCAGGGGACCGCCGTCGGTCCGAGTCACTTCCTCGCCGCCAAACACGTCGGCGGAGCGGTCGGCGACAGCTTCACGCTGAACGGCGTCAGCTACACCGCCACCGCCTACTTCGACAACCCCGGCTCCGATCTCCGTCTCTGGAAAGTCCAGGGCACCTTTCCAAACTGGGCCCCTCTCTACCGGACTCAGGACGAAAATGGCAAAGGCATCATCGTCTTTGGACGGGGCGTCACCCGCGGGCCCGAGGTTCGGGTCAATGGCGCGCTCAAGGGGTGGCAGTTTGGGCCCGGGGACGGCCGGATGCGGTGGGGCCGCAATGTCATCATGGACGTCCTCCCGAACGTCGCCGGCTGGGGGTCCGTGCTGGCGGCGAAATTCGATGCTTCCGGGGTTGAAAATGAGGCTTTCTTCACCGTTGGCGACTCCAGCGGTCCCGCGTTTATCCAGGATGGGACCACGTGGCGGCTGGCCGGCCTCGGCGCGTATGTCGACGGCTACTACGCGACGTCCGCCGCCGGTCCGGGTTTTGTCGGCGCAATCTTCGACGTCAGTGGTCTCTTCATCGGCACCAGTGCCGGGCCATGGACCGCCATCAGTTTTTTCAATAGCGTCCGGGGCGCTTTTTATCTCACCCGGGTCTCGTCAAACGTAGCCTGGATCGATGCGAGCATCGCCTCCAGCTCCAATGGCTCGATCGCTCCGGCGATCACGCAGCCACCCGCCAGTCAAATCGTCACCGCCGGGGCGACCGTCACGTTTTCCGTCACCGCGACCGGCGTGCCCGCGCCTTCGTATCAGTGGCGCAAGGACGCGATCTCGCTCCCGGGCGCCACCAGCCCTTCCCTCGTCCTGCCGAACGTTCAGGCCGCGGACGCCGGGGCTTACACCGTTCTCATCACCAACCCCAGTGGTTCCGTCACGAGTCTCTCCGCCCTCCTCACGGTCAACCCGGCTCCCGTCCCTCCGACCATCACGGTACAGCCGTCCGCGCAAACCGCCATTGCCGGGACCCGCGTCTCCCTGAGCGTCGTTGCCTCAAGCGCGTCCGCACTCACGTACCAGTGGTTCAAGGATGGGGCTCCGGTGATCGGGGCGACCGGCGCCACTTGGATCATCCCTTCCGCGGGTCCTTCGGATTCCGGCTCGTACACGGTGAGGCTGAGCAACGACGGCGGAGTGGTCACGAGCGCCGTGGCGCACCTGACCATCACACCTGCCTCTCGTTTGATCAACCTCTCCGTCCGCGCGCAGGTGGACGTTGACAGTGCGCCGCTGATCCTCGGCTTTGTGAACCAAGGCGATCGCGCAAAGTCCGTGCTCATCCGCACCATCGGTCCTTCACTCGCGCTCTTCGGCGTCCCCTCCCCGGCAGACGATCCCCGGCTCGACCTCTTCCGAGGTCAGACGTTCGTGGTGGACAACGACAACTGGGGCGGAACCGCCTCGCTGGCGCAGGCCTTTGTCCAGGTGGGCGCGTTTGCGCTCAATGCCGATTCGAAGGATGCCGCCCTTTCCTCCTTGGTCTTCTCAGACGCCTACACGGCCCGTGCCTCGGCAGCCGAAGGGGCTCTCCTGGTTGAAATCTACGATGCCGACACCAATCCCGAGGCGTCATCCCGTCTGATCAATCTGTCCGCCCGCTATGAGGTGCGGAGCACCGATCGGCCGTTGATCGTCGGCTTCGTGATTCGGGGTGATTCGCTGAAAACCTTGCTCATCCGAGGCGTTGGACCTGGATTGGCGGCCTTCAACGTCGCCAACCCCCTCGCCGATCCCCGGCTGACGATCTACGCAGAAGGCGGGCGCGTCCTCGGTGAGAATGATAACTGGATCGAAGCGTCGTCCGGGTCGGATACGTTCCGTCAGGTCGGCGCCTTTCCCCTCGCGAGCGGATCGCGCGACGCCGCGCTCAGGATTACCCTGCCAGCGGGCGCCTACACCGCGCAATTGACCGGGCCTTCCGGCAGCTCCGGTGCAGCTCTACTGGAAGTCTACGATCTGCTCTGAGACGAACAGGACCCGGTCACCTGCCGCTGGCGCGCCCTTACGTCTGACCGCCGTTTTCGGTCGGGGCAGGTGCTCAAACCAAACGTTTCGTCATCCATCATCTGATCTCCCATCTCCGTTGTCTCTGTTCCTTCCTGTAAAATGCCGAATCGGATCGATCGTTTCACAGGAGAGAACGGAGAGAACTGAGAACAGCATAAGCCTGAAAGGTTTCTCGTCGCCGGTCTTCCCCCCGCGCCTCTGTGCCCCCATGCGGAAACCTCCCGACTCCGATCATCAATCCGTATTCACCACAGAGGCATAGAGTTCACAGAGAAATCCTTCAAACCGGTTGTTTGGATTCCCCATCCGTCGGATCCGCGATCCAGCCTCCGTCTCTGCGCCTCTGCGCCATCTATGGTAAAAGTTCCGTCCTCGGCATCCGCCTCCCGGCTCGTCGCTGCGTTCCTTACGCCCAATCTTCGATCCGAAAAGTCCCGCGGCGTCCGCGAGGCCGCCTACGCTGGACGAACCCGGCGGTGTCCTCTCAGGGCGGCTTTCCATAGCGCCACGCGCTTCCAGAGTCCGAACGCCGCGCGGTACTTCCATTCAACCCATTTTGATTTCCCGGGATTAAAATGCTTCAGGTAAACATCGCGATTGGCGTCGAAGATCGCCGCCGACATGCGTTCAAAGTCCTTCGCGACGCTCAAACCCTTCAGATGGGTGATGGCGTGGCTTCCATCGTACACGATCCGGAATCCCGCCTGACGCACCCGAATGCAAAGATCCAGGTCATCGCCATACATGAAAAAGGCCTCGTCGAATCCTCCCAACGCCGCCAGCACCTCGCGGCGGCCAAGCATGAACGCCCCATTGATCGCGCCAACGTCATACGTTCCGTCCACCGGCAAGTAGGTCAGGTTGTACCCGGCGAACGCCTTCACCCGCGGCAACCAACCGGCGAGCCCTGCCGCCCGGCAAAACCCGTCCCAAAGCGTGGGGATCGATCGCCGGCAGGCCAGATCCATCGTCCCATCCGCGAGCTCAAGCCGCGGCGAGATCAGCCCGATCTCCGGCTCCGCCAGGACCCGCCGAAGACAATGTTCAATCGCGGCGGGATTCACGACCGTGTCTGGATTCAGATAGAGCACGCACTCGCCCTTGGTCCTGGAAAATCCCAGATTATTGGCCCGGCCAAAGCCGAGATTGCTCCCGGGGTTGACCGCTTCCGCCCAAGGAAACTCCGCCCGGACTCGATCCAGCGCACCGTCCGCATTACAACCATTGTCCACCACCACAACCTCGATGGCTCGGCCCAACATCTCGCGCGGAATCGAAGCGAGGCAGGCCGGCAACTCCCCGGCCGACCGATAAGCTACGATCACGATGGAAAGGACGGGCGACATCAAAACGCAGCCTTGAGGGTTTTCCGATGGGCCGCAACCTT
>JBBQIU010000346.1:0-4696 GCA_038325245.1 Verrucomicrobiota bacterium | reverse complement strand
TCCGTGGGCCACGCGACGCGGCGGTCATCGAAGACTACACCGACGCTCACGACGCCGCCCTTGAGAGGGATGCACCAGGCCCACCAGCCATCGCCCATGAAGTGGTTGGTTGCGGTGCCACGAATGCCGGCACAGGCGGCGGCCCATTCCGGATGGCGCTGGGCGAGTTCATGCCCGTCCCAATCGGCGACGCCTTCCCACCGGGCCCAGGCGGAGCAAGTGGGATGGCGATCATTGGTTTCCCACCAGCCTTCCTGTCGGGCCAGCAAGGCGCCGACACCGGAAGCGTCGATCACCCACCGGGCGCGCACTTCGAACGCCACGCCGTCGCGGCGCGCGGTGACGGTCTGCAGGGCGCCGGGCGCGAGACGGGCGCTTGTCACCGCGACGGGCCGCCAGCACACGGCACCCGCGGCGGTGGCCAGCGTGAGGACCTCCTCGTCGAGCACGGCGCGATCGACCTGGTACGAGGGCAGTCGCACGAGGTAGCGGCCGCCAATCTCCGAGCAGTTGCCGAGGTCGGACGTGCGCGGGTTTTGGAACCAGAACCGCATGCCCTGTTTGACGAGGTGCCGCTCGTTCAGGTGCCGGGTCAATCCGAGGATGCGTCCGAGGTAATAGCCGCTGATCTCGACGGTCGCCTCGCCGACGCGACGGCCGAATTCGGCGGCACGTTCGAGAATGAGAACGCGAAGGGAAGGTTGCTGGCGGAGGAGCAGGACCGCGGCGGAGGCGCCGGCGAGGGCACCGCCAAGGATGACAACATCCCACGGTTCATCGTTGATGGAGGAACCGCTCGGGCCACTGGAAGTCTTGACGCTCAGACTCCAAAGGATGGACGCGCCAAGGGGGTGGTGGCAACCTCCGCGCTGTCCTGCTTTTTCGTGCCTTTCCCACTGCAGAACCCACCCACCACTCCGCCGCGCATCGTCGTCACGGGAGGCGGGATCGTGACGGCGCTTGGACTGGGTTGGGACGTGAACGCCGAAGGGTTCCGGGCCGGTCGCGTGGCTTTCGGGCCGGTCACGCTCTTCGACGTGACCCGCCAGCGCACGCGGCGAGCGGCGGAGGTCGTTCTTCCCGATCGGTTCGAATCGGGCGGCCTGTCGCCCCGGCGCGCGACCCGGATGGACCGGGCGGGTCGCCTGTTGCTGTTGGCCGCCCGTGAAGCCGTGGCGTCGGCGGGGATGATGTGCGGCGGGGAAAGGGAACCGGTTTCCATGGTGCTCGCCACGACCAGTGCCGGAATGAACCGGGGACAGGAATTCTTCCGCGCAGCCGTCGCTGCCGGGGGGAGTCGGCGTGGGCAGGCGACCCGGGTGGCGGAGTATTTTGTCTGCCGCCAGACGCGGGACATGGCCGATGACCTCGGGCTGCAGGGTCCGCATACCGTCATTGCGAACGCCTGCGCGTCGGGGGCGAATGCGGTGGGTCACGCCTGGGAACTGTTGCGCGCGGGTGTGGGTCGCCGCGCCGTGGCGGGCGGATACGACGCGCTGAGCCAGTTGGTGTTTGCCGGATTTGATTCGCTCCAGGCGTTGTCCACGACGGCCTGCCGGCCCTTCGACCGGAACCGGGATGGCCTGGGTCTCGGTGAAGGCGCCGCCGTGCTCGTGCTGGAAACCTGGGAGTCGGCTCGCGAACGGGGTGCCACGATCCTTGCGGAGCTTTCCGGTTATGGCTGCGCCACCGACACCCATCACCTGACGCAACCCCATCCGGAAGGCATGGCGGCTGTCGTCAGTATGCGGGAGGCGTGTGCGGCGGCCGGCATCCCGCCGGGTTCCGTGGGATACGTCAATGCCCACGGCACGGGAACGCGCTTGAACGACGCCTCGGAAGCCGCGGCGATCGCGAATTGGGCGGGCCCGGACGTCGGGCGTATTCCCGTAAGTTCGACCAAGTCCTCCGTGGGCCACCTGCTCGGCGCCGCGGGAGCGGTCGAGGCGGCGGTCTGTATCATGGCGTTGCGGGGACAATGGCTGCCGCCCACGACGACGCTGCGTGAACCGGACCCCGCTTGCGGGTTTCCTTTAGTGACCGTTCCGACGAGCGCCCATGGGCTGGAGTTCGCCCTTTCGAACTCGTTCGGATTCGGGGGTTCGAACGCCACCCTGGTTTTCCGGAGGTGGCATGACTGAGGTTGTCGTGGTCGGTCTGGGTGCGGTCTCGCCCGCAGGATGGGGTGTCGGTTCCCTGGTCGAGGCGTTGTCGGTGGGCAGGCCGTTTCCGACAACGGCCGTCGTGGCGGCAGGCATCCCGCCCGGCGGCCTGGCGTCATCGGGTTCCTCGCCGGGATGCGGGTCTCTACAAAGTGGGACTTCGCATTCCATGCGACGAGTGCCCTTCCCCGCCAACCGCCCATCCTTCCTCGCCCACCCCCGGATGCGTCGTTCCAGCCCGATCTCGCAGTTCTGCGTGGGGGCGGCGCTCGAGGCCCTGGGCGGTGCCGCGATCGTCCCCACGGAAGGCGATGGTCGCCGTCTGGGACTTGTCTTCTGCACCATGACCGGATCGGTGGTTTATTCCCGGCGCTTCTTCGATGAGGTGTTGCGGGAGCCGGCAACCGCGAGCCCGTTGCTTTTTCCCGAAACGGTCTTCAATGCCCCGGCGAGTCATCTGGCGGCGATACTGGGAATCACGGGAAGAGTTCACACCGAAGTCGGGGACGCCGGGTGTTTTTTGAAAGGCCTGGCCACGGCCGCCCTATGGTTGCGCTTGGGCGCCGTGGATCGATGTCTGGTGGTGGGGGCGGAGGAAGCGGACTGGCTGATTGGGGAAGGGCTCCTCCACCTGTCCCGGACGGCCGTGGCCGGCGAGGGGGCAGGGGCGCTCCTGTTGGAACGTTCGGTTGAGAGGGATGGACAAGGGGGTGCGAAGATTCAAGCCGTGACAGACCCAATCCTCTATGGTGCGCGCACGACACCAGTTGACGCGATGCGAACGGTGCGCCGGGCGCTGACCGGCGACGCGGGACTCCACTCGGAGGAGGGGACACTCCTTGTCGATGGCACTGGCGCCGGGGGGCGATTGGATCGCGCGGAACGCGCCGCCTGGGCGGGGTGGAAGGGTTCCCGGTGGTCGATCAAGGCTGTGTTGGGCGAAGCCTGGGCGGCGGGCGCCGCATGGCAATGTGTCGCGGCAGCGGCGGGTCTGTCGGCGCTGTCTGCCGACATGGCGGTGGTCAGCGTCGTCGGCACGCAGGAAGGGGCGATGGGCGCTCTCTTCGGGCGGAACGGATCATGAAGCGAGTCATCCTCATCACGGGCGCCAATGGCGGCATGGGCGGGGCGATCGCCCGGGCGTTCCTGGCGGAATCCGACATCGCGCACGTCTGGCTGGGCGTCAATCGGCGGCGCGCGGCGGCGGAGTCGCTGGTCGTGGCGCATCCGGGCCGATGCCGCATCGTCAACCTCGATGTCACGTCGGCGGCGGACTGGAAGCGGGTGTTGTTGGAAGTGACGGCCGGGGGCGGGCGGTTGGACGTGCTGGTGAACAACGCGGGCGGCCACGAGGACGGGTTGCTGGCCACGATGGCCCCCGAGGTTTGGGAGAGGGTGCGCGCGGTGAATCTCGATGGGGTCTTCCACGGCTGCCAGGCGGTGCTTCCGACCATGATCAGCCAGCGATTCGGGCGGATCGTGAATGTCGCGTCCCTGAGCGCGCTGCTGCCGCCAGCCGGCCAGGCGAACTACGCGGCGGCAAAGGCCGGTGTGATCGCGCTCACGCGGTCGCTCGCCAAGGAGGTGGCCCGGATTGGAATCACCGTGAACGCCGTGTGTCCGGGCTACATCGAGACCGAGGCGCTGGCCGGCATGGACGATACGGCCCGGCGAGCCGCACTCGCCGCGATTCCCGCGCGGCGCTTTGGGCGGCCCGAAGAGGTGGCGGCTGCGATCCGGTTTCTCGCTTGTTCGGACGCGGGCTACATCACAGGGTCCGTCCTCACAATCGACGGTGGAATCCACTGATGTCTCAAGATCTGGAAGCGGGGAATCTTCGACAACGACTCAAGGAACTCATGGTGGAGACCTTGATGCTGCAGGTGGGACCGGACGAGATCGGGGATGAGCAGTTGCTGTTTGGTCCCGGCAGCCTGGGGTTGGATTCGGTCGATGCGCTGCAACTGGTGGTGGCGTTGGAGAAGACGTTCGACTTCAAGATCGCGGATTCGGCGGTGGCGCGGGAAATCCTGCAAAGCGTCTCGACGATGGCGGAAGCGTTGGAGAAGCACGTCCAGTCCCGCGGGGCCTGACAAAAGCGTGGCTCAGCACGGAGATCTTTTTCTTAATCTTGATCAAGATTAAGAGGGAGAATCGCCATCCGTTTCCGTCCACGCCCCAAAGGTGCAACCCATGGGTCGTCGCCGTTACGAGGGCGTTGCCCTCGGCTGGGTTTGGACGAGGCCATCGGCCTCATTCAAGCGCAAGCCGGACGCCTTGGTACCGGTTCATGGGTAGCAACGTTTTCCAAGAATTGGACACGCATTGGGGCCATGAACCGCGCGGTGGAGGGCGCCGCTCCGTCGGCGCCGAGGATTGGGGTTGGGGCTAGAGGTCGACAGGTTCCGACGGAGCGGAACCCTCCAGGGCGGCTTCGGTTCATGGGTAGCAACGTTTTCCAAGAATCGGACACGTAATGGGACCATGAACCGGGGGGAGTTCCCTCACCCGGTTCCGCATGCGCGGAACCACCC
>JBBQIU010000345.1:0-4696 GCA_038325245.1 Verrucomicrobiota bacterium | reverse complement strand
GGTCCAACCGTGCGAGTGGTCGGGTTCCGTGGCGAGCAGACGCTCCAGCAAGGCGATGGCCTCCGGAATCCGGGCCTTGTCGCTCAACGCCATGGCGAGGTTGAACAAGGCGTCGACATCCTCGGGATCTCGACCCAGCGCCAACTCCAGCAGTGCGATGCCGCGCTCGTAGTCCCCCGCCTTGAGCCGCTCGCCCCCCCGCGACGTCAAGGAAATCGGCGTCGAAGACGGACCCCAGCGCAGCACAATACGGTCGGGAGTGACCACAACCTGGGCCGCGCCACCCGCGCCGAGGAACTGCCGCTCGAAGTGCGCCTGGACCGCGCGCCGGAGGTCCTCGCCTCCAAGACCCCGCTCCGCCTTCGGCAGCCTGGAACGATCGAACTCGGCGAGGGGAAGATGGATCTCGTTCGGCAGGTCGGGCGTCACAGCAGCACGTGCGGTTCGAAATGGAAGTACCCGGTCAGCCCAACGATGCGGGCCCAAGCTTCGATCAATTGCCGGTCTGAGGTCGGATCGTAGGAGACCTGTTCCAGCGTCGCGAGCAGTTCCTGAGCCCTCGCGTCGTACCCCAGTGCCGCATAGGGCACCTCGAACCGCTTCTCCCCCAACTCCCCGCTCCAGAAGTGCGCGAAGGCCGCGTTCATCCCCGAATTGGCATCGACCAACTTGCGCGGAAACCGCTTCCGGATTTCCGGTGAGAGCGACTGCTGGTTCTGGGACAACTGAATCCGGGCCGCCTGCTCCTGCTGCTCCCTCAATTCCGGGAACTCCGCCCGCAGCCATCGATCCACCCGCATCCCCACCCCGGTCGTCCGCACCTGCGTGATCAGGCTATCCAAAAGGAATCTCGCCATCTGCGGCGCGAGCGCGTCGAGCCCGAGATCGGCACGGGCCCGGCGCTGTTCCGCGTCATCAGCACCTGCCATCGCTCCTTCGGCGGGCAGGAAAACAGCGGGATCACGAACGACAACTGGAACGTGACGAAGTAGTCCGCCGGCTGCCCGGCTCCCGGCTTGTACCGCACCACGTGCGCTGGTGCCGATCCCCGCGCGGTCGCCACGCTGGCGAACACCGGCAACGACGGATCTGCTTGAACGATGACAGGCCGGCCGGAGGTCCTTTCGACCTCGGCGATCAGTTGTCGTGTGATGGCGTCCAGTGGCATATCCGTACGGCGCGTCCCCTCAGAGTCGCCTTTTGGCGAGCGATGAGCAATCTTGGGTGCCACGCGGAAGCCCCGCAGAGCTGAGGTTCACCGGCGAGGAAACTCCGGGTAGCCGAACGCCGGAAGTCCCAAAGTGCAGGGCCCATTATCCCGAGGCTCAGCCCATTCGGTCCGAACCTCGTGAAATACCTCTCAACTGGATGCCGGTCGCATCTCGGCCCGGTGCATAGCACTTTCCCATTCGGACCAGCCACGACGGTCCACGTCCACGGCGGTTCCCTTTGTGGCAACCCGGCCGGTCCCCGTTCGGCTCGGCCCTTCCTCATTCAAGGGTTCCCTTCGTCGCCGCCCGAAGGCGCATGACGTCATCGGCTTTGTACTGGAATGCGTTGCCGTGCTTTCGGAACCGGAGCTTGCCCGCCGTCCGGAAATACATCAGGTGGCAACTCCCTACACGGAGCATTTCCCAGGCCTCCCCGCTCGTCAGCAAGTCGGCTCGTTCGCTGATCTCGCCTTCGAGGGGCGGCGCCGCCGTCGATCGTGACGGTCTTGGGGTGGTCATCGGAATTCGGGTTTCGTCACCCTGCCGGAACACAGTCGGCGAGGGCCGTTGGGTGAATAGAACACGCTGGCCCAGCGGAAAATCCGGCAAGTGACGAACTCCGGGGGAAGCGCCCGATAGACCTCGGGGATTTCGTCCTGCGTCGGAATGCGCAGGAAGCGCCCGTTCGTCGTCGAAAGCCGCCACTCCCGGAACTCGAACTCATCGTGGGCCCCGGGTAAAGGCAGCACCGCGGCGTGGAGGTTCAGGGGATAGTTCTTCTTCGCGCTGTAACCGTGCTTCGAGACGCCGCAGATGTAGAACGCGCGGAACGAGTCCACGGGCCGCTCGTCGAGGAGCAGTTCGGGTTGCTCGGCGAGGTCGGGGTTCCTCGGCTTGCTCAAGATCCGCGAATACACGCCCCGAACGCTGTTCGTGCAGTGGCAGGCGGGGTTGAACCCGGTGGCGTACTTGCCCCAGAGCCACAGGAATTCCTCGGGGCGCAGGTTGTGCTGCAAAATGGGGTGCGCCGATTCCATAGGCTGACGGCACTGATCATCCCGCCCACACAGCGGATTTGGTAGTCCGATGATGGTCCCAGGTTTCAATTCGGGACTCGAACCTCACCGGAAGCCAGAAACGGCGACTTGTCATCCGCGAAGCGCCGGAAACCCTGTGCGGACGCGAACTCCGTCGCTTCCTCTGGTCGCTCTTCAACGGTCATCACGTCATCAACCTGTGGAACTTCCGGAGCAGCCTCGACCATCAGCATGCCGCGTGGGCATCGGAAGTTTTCACCGCGTGGATGGATGGCCGCGTGTCGGAGGAACTTCTCCGCCGCGCCCTGACCGATTCCGGAGAGATGGAGCGCTGGGACGCTGCGACCCTCGCCGTCGGTGAGCGCGAACGACTCCAAGACGCCGTCAACACCGTGAACGACATCCTCAGCAAGACGCCACCGGGCCCTTGCCATTCGACGATTACCCAGGCCCTCACGCTTCTTCGGCAGACCGCTGATTCGCAGGGTTAAATTCTTGGCCTGGGCCTCGACGCGGGTGGAGCGTCGAAGAGAAGGCCTTCCATTGTGGCGCCGCAAACATACCTCAGCGGCGCCCGCCTGCTCGCATCAGGGTTACCGTAGCAACCCGACCCACTCACCCAGAACCCGAAGCGAATCCTCTTCGGCCTGCGTGATGACGATCGCGTCGAAGTCCGGGTTCAGCGGCCTCAGTTCAATCCGGACATGCTGGAAGTTCCCATCCTCGTCGAACCGCTTCGCGCTCCAGTATTGCTTCACCGTCAGGCGTCCGGCGGTTTCCGGGTCCACGGAGTCCCGTAAGGCAACCAGGACGATCCGCCCAAGCCGTGTTCCGGCGATCGCCTCGCCTCCGCGAAAGAGACAGATCGCGCCGTCCGGAATCCTCGGTTCCATCGAGCGTCCGACGACCCGAAGGGCGAACATGTCCTTCGAGACCCCCGAATCTTCGACCCGGGCCCACGCCAAGGCGGCGTCGGGATCGGGCGCAGCCTGCTCCGGGCCGAAAGCCCCGGCTGCCGCCGCAAGTTCGTAGAACGGGACCCAGAGAATGAATCGCTCGCCCACAGGCGGATCGCCCAGCAGGACTGTCCCGACGGCGTTCGGGGATGTCGTCTGTGGCTCCGGCGCGGACTCGCTCCCAGCCGTCCAACCGCCCACCACCGCGCGAAAACCGCGCGGCTCCCATCGCTCCACCCCGCGCTGGATGGCCGTGTGCTCGATGGACTCAGCCACGGCGCCAAAGAGCCGCTCTTCCCACTCGCCACTCCGCAGAACCATTCGACCGGCCAGACGCTCCGCCTCAAAATCGAACCGTTCCGCGTGCACGTCCCGCATCCGCGACCAATAGTCGATGATGCAGGATCGGCGGGAACTCAGCACCGAATGCGACGGCAACCGATCGCGCTTGTCCTGGTTGGCGGCTCTCGTTGCCGGCAGGAGATTCCACAGATCGTTGTTCCGCCAAAGGGCGAACGGAATGGCATGGTCCAACTCGAACCTGCTTCCCAGCGGGACGCCGGTCCAGACGCACACCTTGTCGTCCAAGTCGTGGTACAGCTTCCGCGCCGCGTGCACGTCGCGCTCGGCGAGCGGAACGGTCAGCAAGGCGTCGATCACCTGGCTCGGCTTGAGCAAACCTTGCGAGATCTCGGTCGTCAGCTCCGCCCAACGCAACACGGTTGCATCCGCGATCCAGGTCCCCATCAGCGAAAACTCCCGCCACAGGTCGGCCGCCATCTCCACACGCCCGCCGGTTGAGTCGTACCGGAACGTCCCCGATCCGCCGCCTCGGGCGAAATACACCGGGCCCTCCCGAATCGCGTCCCGCACCTTTGACAGAGCTTGCATGCGCATTTTCGCTGCTTCCTCGGAAAGACCGCGGCTGCGGTAATCGACGGTGAATCCGGCAAGGCCGCCGCGATTGCGATAGTGCTCCACCAGGCGTGACAGCGGAGCCCGGAATTTCATGGGCTTCGCGCAGTCGGGCTTCTCGCCGCGCTTCTGGGGAATGAACTCCGAGGATTCGATCAGCGGCCAGTAGTACTCGATCCACTTGTCCGCGATCAGCCGAAGCGGGACTGCCACACGTCCACCCGGGAGCCAGGTGGCCGAGTGATGGCTGGTGGTCGCCAGTTCCGCCAAGGCGCGAACCAAGGCCGGCTTGTACGTCGCGTCCTTCTTGTCGTGGTTCAGGATGGCCTCGATCGTTTCGAGACTACGGGAACCCGGCCCCTCCAGGACAAATGCCTGCGTCGCCCAGGTGCGCTCCGACCGGCCGAGAGTGTCCCCGGAATCCCAGCGGTTTGTTTGACGGAACCCCACCTTCTCAAACAGGAACTGGAACTGCTCCGGCGGCACTTCGTTGAACAGCCGCCCGTCCAGGTCGCGGCGCGTCGCGGGATCGACGGCAGGACCCTGTAGCGGGGTGGAAATCAGGAGTCGCCCGCCG
>JBBQIU010000344.1:0-4701 GCA_038325245.1 Verrucomicrobiota bacterium | reverse complement strand
TCATGAATTCGGACGAATCGGTCGGGGTGGGTTCGTTCGATTTGCTGCTGAAGATAGGTGATGGCGGGGCGGCCACACCGTCGATTGTGAGCGTGGACCTTCTTACCGGCACCATCTTCGAAGCCAATAATTCGGGTGTCCTCTCCCAGATCACGACGCCGCAATCCGTGTACTTCGGGGTCGCGAAGGCGGGCGGAGCGGGACCGCTCGTTCCGGCCGGATCATCGAGCAAGATCGCGACCGTCGGTATCAGCACGCTTGGTTTTCCAAGCGGACTCATCCCTTTGGACATCGGGGGATTCGACGATCTTGTCACTACCTATTACGCCGATGACGGAACGTTCGAGCCCTATCCCACGGGAATTGTGAACGGGTTTTTGAACATCGGCGCCGTTCCTGAACCGTCCGAATGGGCGATCGTCGCCGGGGTGGGGCTGCTCGGCTTTGGAGTCTGGCGTCGACGCCGGGCGGCTTAGCCGGAACGACTCCGTCCTGACGCACGCGAAGACCCGAAGACGCGAAGGAGGGGAAGCCGGAACCAGGATTTTGTGTTGCGTGGAGGCAGGCACCGAACGGTGGGGGCGCCCGCGATATCCTGATTCCAGGGTTCCCCCCGAATTTCTTCGCGTTCCTCGCGTCTTCGCGCGAGGCCCCTTGATCGCAAATCAATCGCTCCGGCCTAGGCCGGTGTCGAATCCGCCGGACATGGGTGGCCGGGTTTCTGGGAGGGTTGCAGAGCGGCGGTTCCTGAGGGACGCCGCAGGACCGTATTGATTTCACGGCCCCACGGTGAACCCATGCACCTCGCGATAGCGCCGACGCTGGTAGTCTTTTGTCCGGACCTCGAGTTGATGTTCTCCCGCTTTCAAGGCGGGAAGCGTCCCCTTCCAGAGGTGGGGTGACAGAATCGGTTCCCCCATCTTTCGGTAGGGCGGGATGGCGGGAGGATTGGCTTCCTCGGCCTTCTTCCGCACAACGTAACTGGGGTCGTTTTCCATGACCTTTTCGAGGGCTACCCAGGGACCGCGACCATCGATGCGATACTCGACCACCGAGCGTTCCGAGCCGTTGAAGACGTTGACGTAGACCAGATTGGTCGGTGCGCTGGCCACGGTGAGGTTCCCCGGAAGGATCACGTTCATCTGCTTCGATGCGGGCAATCCGGCGGCCTTGAAGGTCAGGGTGGCGCGCCGGCCGTTGAAGTCCACGATCGCGTAGCCGTTGGGCGCGCCGTCGCGCATGGTGCTATGGGGAATGCCCGCGGCGTTCGGGGCGCCGGTCCACCAGCTTCCACAGGCCGTCACGGTCACCATGTGATGGTGGGGTTCGGGGCCCATCCAGCCGTCGTCGCGGGTATAGAAACGGTGTTCGTGCCAGTGGGTGTGGCCGGAGATCGAGAGGGTGTAGCGGCGGTGTTCGATCATGCGGAAGAGCTCTCCGCGATTCCCGACGTTGTGGAGCGGAATGTGCATCATCAACACGACCAGTTGGGAATCAGGCACCAGCGCCAGGTCGTTCTTCACAAACTCCAGTTGTCGGGCGTCCAATCCGCCGGTGTACGTGCCGGTGCCGGCCGGCTTGGCGCCACCCCACTCGACGTCATCCAGCGAGATGAAGTGCACCGGGCCGTGATCGAACGAGTAGTAGTTCGGTCCGTAAATCCGGGTGAAGGTCTCGTCGGCCGTCCGATCATCCGGCACGTCGAAGTTGAGATCGTGGTTGCCGATGACGTTCCACCACGGAATCCCGATCAGGGCGACGGCCGCGTTGTGTGGCTCGAACACGCTCAGATCGTCGAAGACCACGTCCCCGAGCGTTACCCCGAAGGAGGCGTCGGTGCCGACAAGTTCGGGGATGACCGACTCCCGAAAATAGTTCACCTCGCGGAGGTCGCGAGGCTGGGTGTCGCCCATGAAGATCGCTTTGAAATAACGGGGTTCGGATTGTCGGTGAAGCGGGAAATCGATGGACGCCGGCAACGGCCCGGTGGGGGCGACGCCCGGATATTTCAGGTTCGCCGCGGATCCCGTGGGTTTGTGAACGTAGAAGAAGCGCGGGAGCTGATGCTCGTTGACCGGAGGCATCCAGCCGCGCGGCTTGATCACGAAAAAGACGGTGTCGTCGTCGGAGGACAGTTCCCAGCGACCCTGGCGGTCGGTGACGGTGACCTCGCGTTGGTTCGACACGCGGACGTCCGGCAATCCACGTTCGCCCTCGTCCCGCTGGCCGTTGCGATTGCGGTCCTCGAACACGACGCCTCGGGCGACCTCGCTATTCGCATGGGACGTCAGCGAAAGGAGCAGGCAGGCACCCAGGAGGGTACGGAACCCTAAGGTTGAAAACATGCGCGCGAGGCTGCGCGACCCGCCGCGATGAGGCAAAGAAAAGTGCGTCACGAACCGGCTTCAAACCTCGATGGTCTTGCCGGGAATGGGGGCGGGGTAGCGACCCTGAGCGTCGGCTTGAACCGGGGCGGGACTGGTGGCGGTGAGGCTGTCGACGTTCAAACAGAACTGGAAAGTGGAGGCCATGGTCTCCTCCCACGTAATGAGCTTGCCGGAATGGACCGCGGCCCGACCCATGATGGCGCCGAGGTTCGACAGCGCCGCGCGGCGGGCCTCGTTGTGAGGCCGGTCATTCCGAATGGCGGAAAGAAACGCGTCCCACTCCCCCTGCCATGGATTCACGGTCTCCTTCGGCGCGCGCCACGCGATGTTCGACGGGGCGATGCGCTGGTCCTTGTAAATCCAGCAAGTGGGTGCGTGGACTTCCCCGGAAAACTTCGCCGCAGTCTTGGTCCCGTGAAGGTACGTGCCGAAGTCGGTGTGGCAGTTGGGAATATACTTGCCCGTGACCTGCGCCTTGCCGCCGTCGGCGAAGGTGTATTCGATCGCGTAGCTGTCGAGGTTCTGGCTGGCGTCGGTGCTTCCGGCGAAGCGACCGCCGACACCATGGGCGGAGATCGGCCAGGAGTCCTTGATCCAGAAGCACTCGTCGATCTGGTGGATCATGAGTTCGATGAACACGCCGCCCGAGGCCCAGAGGAATTGGTATGGGTGACCAGGGCTGAGCTGCCACAGGAGTTCGTTTTGTCCCTTCGAAAAGGGGCCCATGAAGTAACCGGGATCCATTCGGTAGGCACGGATGAGCTGAACGTCCCCTACTTCGCCGTCCCGGATCTTTTGGATAAGTGCCTGGCGCGCCGACGAATGCCGGCACATCAAGCCGGCCGCGATCCGGACGCCCTTCTTGTCGGCGAGTTCCCCGGCTCGAAGGATGCGCTGGATTCCCCCGGGATCGGCGGCGAAGTTTTTCTCCATGAAAACATTCACGCCCTTCTGAACCGCGTATTCGAGGTGGGGCGCCCGGAAGGCGGCGTGAGTGGTCAGCAGGGCGACATCGCCGGGGCGCAGGCAGTCAATAGCGTGACGGTAGGCGTCGAATCCGAGGAACTGCCGGTCTTTGGGGACATCGACGCGATCGCCCAGCTCGCGGCTCAACGCCTTGTGGGCGCCGTCGATGCGGTCCTGGCGAAGGTCCGCCATGGCGACGAGCTTGATGGGGCCGCCGGCCCCGCTGCCGACCTCGCGCTGGGTGCCGACGCTATCGCCGAGGACGAGGCCTCCGGCGGACATGGCGTTGGCCACCGCGCCATTGCCGCGGCCGCCGCATCCGATCAGGGCGAGTTGAATCGTCTGGCTGTCGAGGGCGTGGACGTGCGGAAGCGCCACACCGGCAAGGGCAGAGACGGCGGCGACCTGGCTGGTCGTGCGGAGGAATTCACGGCGGGTGGTGCTCTGGTTCCGTGGAGATCGAGGCGTGCCGGGT
Source organism: Verrucomicrobiota bacterium (assembly GCA_038325245.1). Classification (GTDB taxonomy): domain Bacteria; phylum Verrucomicrobiota; class Verrucomicrobiia; order Limisphaerales; family CAIMTB01; genus CAIMTB01. The sequence continues at coordinate 873 of JBBQIU010000344.1, read as the reverse complement.
GTGGGCAAGGGAGCTTTCACGAGTGGAGGATGGCGGGGACGGCGACGCGCCTCAAAGACGAAGTGGCGAAGAATCCCCAATCCTTGCCATATCCGCGGTCTGGCGCGTAGCGTCCGCGGGTCCAATAGGCACCCAGACATGATCAGGGCCGAATCCAGCGACTTTTTGGCCGGTGTGATCGAAGGTTTTTACGGACAGCCCTGGGCTCAGAGGGAGCGCCTCCAGTTGTTCGACTGGATGAAGGAGTGGGGGCTGAACACCTACTTCTATTGCCTCAAGGACGATTGGAAAAATCGCGCCATCTGGCGCGAGGCGTATTCGGCGGAGGAATTGGACGCGCTCGCCGAACTCATTCGCGCCTGCCAATCGCGCGGTCTTCACTTTCTCTACGGATTGAGTCCTGGCCTGGACATCCGGTATTCGAGCGAAGCCGACGCTGAGGCGCTGCGTCGGCGGCTGGATCAGATGCTCGGAATTGGCTGCGGCCATTTCGCGCTCCTCTTCGACGACATCCCGGACCGCATGGACGCCTCGGATCTGGCCCGGTATGGATCGCTGGCCTCCGCACAGTGCGCCGTCACCGGGGCGCTCTTCGACTGGACGCGCGCGAGGCGGGCCAACGCGCGATTCCTGTTCTGTCCCACGCCGTATTGCAGCCGGATGGTGGCGGCCGGGTTGGGCGGGGAGGGTTACCTGGAGACAGTGGGACGGGAACTGCCCCCCGGGATCGACGTGTTATGGACCGGACCGGAGATCATCTCACCGGAAATCACGGTGGAACATGTCGAGTCGCTGAGCCGGGTTCTCGGTCGAAAGCCGGTGATCTGGGACAACCTCCACGCCAATGACTACGACGGGCGGCGATTTTTCTGC
>JBBQIU010000343.1:0-4701 GCA_038325245.1 Verrucomicrobiota bacterium | reverse complement strand
GACCTCCGCAAGGTGTTCGATGGCTACTACAAGACCCGCGAGGCCGACACTAAAATCAAGGGCGAAGCGGCCGAGCTCGAAAAGACCGCCAAAGGCATGCTCGACGACTACCGCAAGTCCAACGAGCAGTACAAGGCACTCGTCGAAGCCGCCGGTGATAGCGCCATCTCAGCCGACGAGAAACAGAAGCGCCGCAAAACCGCCGAAGACAAGCTCCTCGAGATCCGCAACCTCGAACAACAGGTCCAACAGTATCAGCGCCAGTCCGAGGCCACTCTGCTCGAAAAACGCAAACGCATGCGCGATCAGATCCTCCGCGAGATTCGCGAAACCGTCGTCTCCAAGTCCAAGGCCGCCGGTCACACCCTCGTCATCGACGTCGCCGCCGACAGCGTCAACCAGACGCCCATCGTCCTGTACAGCAATGGCGAGAACGACATGACCGAGGACCTGCTCAAGCAACTCAACGCCAACGCCCCGGCCGGCTCCCTGGCGCCCCCGAAATAGGCGCCTGGGAAACCACACCCAGCCAGTCCCCCCTTTTCGCGATCAGGCCGCCCGTTCTGGGCGGCCTTTCGTTTGGCTCCATCCCTTGCTCAGGGTCCGCCCAAGCCCCCCAAGGGAGCCGACGCTTCCGACAGGTCCCGATGTCGAACCACTCCTTCCAACCACTCCCTCACCGGGCGTCCGTGCTGCGGGAACACATACGGGAGGGTCTCGTGCGTCGCATTTCCCACGATCAGGAACGCGCTCCCTTCCCCCAACTCGCCTTGCAGCGCCACGCAGTCTTCCGGCGGTGTGACAACGTCGTTCGCCGACGCAACCAAGATAGCCCTCACCCCGTGGCCGCGCACCATCGACAGCGTGTCGAGATCCTCCGAATTTACCCCGAGGAGGCCGGGAATCTTGACAGCCGCGCGACGAACCCAACCGCGAGGAACCCAGCGCGCATAGTCGTCGCGCAACCGCAGTGCCGCCGGAACGAACTCCGAATACGGGCCAAGCGCCACAGTCCCCGCAATCCCCGGATCCATCGACTGCCATCTCAACGCCACGGACGCCCCCATGGAGTGTCCGACCGTCACCACGGTCCCACCCCAGCCCCCAGACGACTCCAGGGCCCGCCGCAGTTGCAACAGCGCCTCGACTTCCCGAATCCCAAACGTGACCTGCCGCCCCCCCGACAACCCATGTCCCGGGAGATCCACCAACACCGCGCGCCACCCGGACTCCGCGAGGAAGATCGCCCACGGGAACATCGTTTCCAGATCCACCCCGTATCCATGCAAGACATAGGCCGTGCCCAAGGCCGGCTTCGCCGGAGGCAATCCCTCCTTAGGAAACCGGAATCCCATCCGGAACGTCGCCACCTTCCGATCCCTCAGGGTCACCACCTCCGAGTGCGTCGTCCATCCGTAATCGGCCGGTTCCACCACCACCCATCGCAGATCCACCCACGGTTCCCCCACCCGGTTGGTCCCCGTCGGAAATCGAGAAAGGATATCGTTGGCCCAGCTCAACCAGACCCGTCCCTGTGGCTTCACAAACTCAGGCACTCGGTTCGGCGCGTCCATCATCCGACGCGCCAGGAATGTCGACGGACTGCATCCCGCCGCGAGGCCCGCCAACAGTGCCAGGCCAGCCACCCGACCCAGCCGGCAAGTCCTCCGGGCGATCTCGAGTTTCAACATCACGCGCCGCCTCGCATGCGGCAATCAGCCCTCCAACGCAAGAGAAGCCTTCATCCCCGCACCCGCTGATTCACCGTTGCCCACTCCCGTCCAGCCCCTACCATCCCGCCCATGCTGCACTCGCCGGGATTCCTGAAGGTCGTCGAAGCGTCACGCGCCAAGGTCAAGGAAGTCTCCGTCGACCAGGCCCGCGCCCGCCTCGACGCCAACCCCTCCGCCATTCTCCTCGACGTGCGCGAGGATGGTGAATGGCAGGAAGGCCACGCCACCGGAGCCCACCACATGGGCCGCGGGATTCTTGAACGCGATATCGAACGCACCTTCCCCGACCCCAACACCGAGATCATCATGTACTGCGGCGGCGGATTCCGCTCCGCCCTCGCCTGCGACGTTGCCCAGCGCATGGGCTATCGAAACGTCCATTCCCTCGCCGGCGGCTACAAGGCAATGGTCACCGCCGACTGGCCCATCGCCCCCTGACCCCTTCGCCGCCGCCACGAGCCCCGCCCCCGCCCCGCCTGCCCTCAATGACCACCCCCCCCTTCCGCGGAAAAAAACTCGGCATCCTCCTCTCCACCGCCCCCACCGAACGGAATTTCCAACACGGTGTCCAACTCGCCAAGACCGCCCTCGCCTCCGGAGTCGACGTCTACCTCTACTGTATCGACGAAGCCGTGCGCGGAGTGGGCGATGCCGGACTGCAGCAACTCAAGGAACACGGACTCAAACTCTACGCCTGCGCCTACGGCGCCCAGCGACGGAACATCCCCATTAACTCCCTTGCCGCTTTTGCCGGGTTGACCGTCGTCAACGACCTCATCGCCAGCACCGATCGCTTCATCAGCTTCAACTGACGTGAACCGCAAAGCCCTCGTCATCGTCAACAGCGACCCCCGCACCAGCCCCCGGACCGCCGAGGCCATCCGGATCGCCGCCGGCGTCGGCACCTGGAAGAAGGTCGACGTCACTCTCGTGCTTTGCGAAGCGGCCGTCCTCGCCCTCAGCGAATTCCCGGACGAACTCATCGACGACGACAATTTCACGCGCTACCTCCCGATCGTTGGCGAATTCGGCCGCCCCGTGTACGTCGAGACCGGAGCCCCGCTTCTCGAGGATTTGGGCGAGACCCCGGTGCCGTACGAGCGCATCACCGTCGCGCAACTCGCCCGCCTGGCCGCGGATCACGACTGCGTCCTTCGCTTTTGACCCGCTCCCACCATGCGCCACGTCCTCCTCGTCCTCACCCAGTCGATGAGCCCTCTCAACGACATCGTCTCCGCCGCACAGCACTCGCTGACCGAGACGCGGGTCGAGGTCGTGGACCTCACCGTCGAGACCCCTGACTACGGGCGACTTCTCGAATCCATCTTCGCGGCGGACTCGGTTCAAGTCTGGTGAACTCCCTTTCGATGCCCGCGTCCTGCCCACCCCCACTCGCCCCAAGGCGGAAGGCCTTGTTTACAAAGCGAAACGAAAGCGCCACAATCCGCGCAGGTTGCGTCCCCGTGAATAGCCCCAGCGCCATGGCGGCCCGTGCAGAACGCAATCCATCGTGGATGGAATCCTTGGCTAAACTTCGTGGCTGGTTCGTCTTCACCCGGGAGGCATTCGCCAATCCGCGTGAGATTGGCGCCGTCGTCCCCAGCTCTCCAGCGCTGGCCCGTCGCATGGCCCGGCTCGTCGATCCCAAGGCTCCAGGACTCGTCGTCGAATTGGGCGCCGGCACCGGCGTCGTGACCAATGCCCTGCTGGATCAGGGTATTCCCCCGAGCCGCCTCTACGCGGTGGAACTTTCCCCCTGCCTTTCACAACTCCTTCGCAAACGATTCCAAGACGTCCAAGTCCTTTGCGGCGACGCCGCCAACCTCCGTCGCCTCCTTCGACGAGCCGGCGCCGATCCTCTCGCCACCCCAGTCACGATCGTCTCCAGTCTCCCCCTGCGCTCCCTCCCCGCCCCCAAGGTTCACGCCATCGTGCGTGAAATCGGCGTCCTGATCCGGCCCGGCGGAAGCTGGATCCAGTACACCTACGCTCTCGCCCACCGCCGCTTTCCTCCCGGATTCATCCGCAGCCAGTCCAGTTTCGTCTGGGGCAACATCCCTCCAGCCCGGGTCGATGTGCTCGTCCCCGCTTCCAGGCGATAGTGCGAAGGGCCCTGCCGGTCCTCCCTGAGTCGGTCAACGGTTGCTCGCGCGACAACGTCTTTGACCCAGGCTAGGCCCGCTTCGCGGTCCAACCCTGGGCTTCGGGAAGGAATCCCGTTGGGATTTCAGACCGGAAAAATGGCCAACCTCCAGGCCCCGAAAAGGCGAACGCACGGTGGAGGTCGCGGTTCCGAGGGCGTTGCCCTCGGCTGGGTTTGGACGAGAACTTCGGCCTCGATATGTCTGGCGGAACGCCTGCCGCCACTCTGGGGTGCATGGGTTTTGAACTGCTCACAGACCGTGAACCCGGATGCGCATTGCGCGCGCGGCAGCGTTTGGAGTGCGGCGACCTGTCGCCGCTTTGGCACGGAGGTGAGACCGGAACTAAAAGCGGTGCCGGGACGGCCCCGCAGTCCAAACGCTTCGCGTTCGCCGCGGCGGGAGGGTTGATTCGGCCGGGTCGGTTCCTGGTAGCCGGTCCTCGGCCACCCGCTCGACCCAGGATCCGCTTTCTCTTTCTTCTCTTCCTTCGCACCTTCGCGCCTTCGCTTCCTTCGCGCCTTCGCGCGCGGCAGGCGCCTTCCCGTGCCACACGACGGATTCATTCGCTCCTCTCCTGCCATTTGATCTGCCGGCCAGGAGGGGTCACATTCCCGCCGACGTGACCGAAGCTCCGCCTCCAAGACGCCGACATGCCTGGCTACGCAGACTTCTCGCCGCAGGCTTCTTCGTCCTCCTCCTCATCGGCGCCTCACCGATCTGGTTTCCATGGTTACTCGAGGTTTCGGCTCGTCAGGCCGGCGTCACGATCGGTGCCTACGACCGCCTGGGAGCGTCCCGACTCCGCTTGTCTGACGTCGAAGCAT
>JBBQIU010000342.1:0-4714 GCA_038325245.1 Verrucomicrobiota bacterium | reverse complement strand
GCGCATCGTCGAAATCAACACCGCCACCAAGCCCGGCGCCTACATCCGTCTGGAAACGGATTTCACGTTGTCCCTCGGCGGTATCTCCATCCCCGTCGCACGCCTCTACTCGAGCCTTGGGGCCTCCAATGACGGTGACTTCGGCTTCGGCTGGCAGTTCGTGCTCGCCGATCCATCCATCTCCACGAACGTCGTTCCCACCGGCCGCGAAGAGGACGGCTTCTTCCAGGCCCTCACCCGCGGAACCCGCGCCTACGTGACCCTGCCGGACGGAACCCGGGCGGGCTTCACCTTCGAACCCGTTGCCATCGAAAGCGGCGACCGCTCCTACTTCCGGCCCGCCTGGGTCGCCGATGCCGGCGTCACATTCTCTCTCGCCAGCGGTTCGGCCGTCCTTCGCGCCGACGGCAACGCCTTCTACCAGGTTGGCACCGGTCTCCCCTACAATCCCGACTCCGGGCGGTTCGGCGGATTCGACTACGCCGTCACCGCGAGCGACGGCACCCGCTACGTCTACACCCGCGCCGAGGGCCTGCGCGAAATCTGGGGTCCCAATGGAACCCGCCTTTCCTGGACGGACAGCGCCATCACCGCCCCGGATGGTTCCCGCATCGCGATCGAACGCGATTCCCAGGGACGTATCGCACGGCTCACCGCACCCGACGGCTCCCAAGCGGTCTACGCTTACGACGCCCAGGGCAACCTTCAACAGGCCACTCTGCTCGAAGCCGGCCGCCGTTCCTGGCTCGGTTATCGTGCGGGTTCCGACCACCTCCTCACCGAGGTCATCGCTCCCAACCCCCAGACGATCCGCTACGACGCCAATGGCATCTTCCTCGGCGCCGATCCCGTTCAACGGATTCTCGGCACGTCCCGCGAGTTCATTTCCAGTTCCGTCAACGCTTCCCTGGGCCTCGGCGCCACCGACCGCCTGGCGTGGGTCGTCGGCCTTGAAGAACTCAACACCGCGCGTTCCGGCCGCATCACCCTCGGTGTTCAAGTGGTCTCCTCCGGCGGCTGGGAACCCAACCTCTCGCTCTCCGGCGAAGCTCCCGGTGCCGTCACCCGCACCCCCAACAGCGTCGTCGCCCTCTTCACTCTGGATGAACCGGGACCTCGCCTGCTGGAAATCACGTCCGCCACCATTGGCGTCTCCGGCGATTACACGGTGACGTTCTTCCTCGCCGGCGATGCCAACGCCGATGGCCTTGTCGACGGCGCCGACGAGGCTCTGTTCACCACCGCCTTCGGGACCTCCACCGGCCAGCCCGGTTTCCTGCCCGCCGCCGATTGGAACCGCGACGGCCGCATCGATGACGGAGACCGCGCCTACCTCGACGCGGGGTTCGGTGTCGTTCTCAACCGGGCGCCCACGCTCCAACCCCCACCCGTCTCCGTCCTCGCCGGTTCTTCCGTCACCCTCGAACTGACAACGTTTGCCTCCGACCCGGACGGCGATGCCCTCTACTTCCTTGTCCGCAACGTTCAGGGCGGCCAGTTGCGGCTCATCGACGGCGGACGCCAGGCCGTCTTCACGCCCACCCCGGGTTTCAGTGGCAACGCCTCGTTCGTCCTCCACGCCGACGACGGTTCGCTCCGGTCCGCCGAGGCCACCGTCTCGGTTCAGGTCAACGCCGTCACCTTCACCCGCTTACGCATCGAAGGCGCCGATCCCGCTCTCCAACCCGGCGCCACCACCCGCCTGAAACTCGTCGGTGAACACGCCGGAGGCTCCCTAGAGCTTTCCCCCAACGCTTACACGGTCGGGTCATCCAATCTCTCCGTGGCCAGTGTCGCCCCCGATGGCACCGTTCTCGCCCTCGCCGCCGGCACCGCGGTCATCGAATTCCGCCTCCTCGGCGGCGGCATCCTCGCCACGGCAGTGACGGTCGGGGCCGCCGACGCCCGGCTCCTGGAATTCTACCCGACCTCCTACGCCCTCCAACCGGGCGAGACCCGCCAGATGATCGTCCGGGAGCGTCTCGTTCAATCGGTGGAGGATCGGTCCAGCGCCGCCAGCGGCACCCGGTACTTCGTGAGCGATCCCACGATCGCTTCCGTGTCGGCCGAGGGCCTGGTCACCGCACTTCGATCCGGTTCCGTCACGGTGACTCTCGTCAATGGGGGTCGCTCGGCCCAGGCACTCCTCTCCATCGCCACACCGTCCGCCAACGGAACTGTGCTCGACGCCTCGGGCGGCCTGGTCTCCCACGTTGGCATCACCGTCGGCCTGCCCGCGGGAGCCCTCGAGACTGCCACGCCCATTCGCGTCGCCTCTCTTCCCCAGTCGGGTCTGCCCTTTAGTCTTCCCGAAGGCGTCAATTTCCAGAGCGCCCTCCGGGTCGAGATCGGGAATCGCTACCTGAACGAAGCGATCAGCCTCGAACTGCCCGCTCCCGCCGGATCAAGCCCCGGTGACATTTATTACCTGTTCCAACCCGGCCTGATTCGTCCCGGCAATGGCGCCCCCGACGAGCAGGCGTGGATTGTGGCCGATACGCTCGTCGTCGGTTCCGACGGCCGCATGCGGACCACTTCGCCGCCGAACCTCGGTCTCTTCCATCGACCCGGCGAAGGCGGCCAGTTCTTCGTCCCCTCCAATCTCGGCGTCGCCGCCGTCGGCTCGGCCAGTCTGGTGGGCGTTCTCTACGCTATCGACGACTACGGAACACGCCTTCAGTCCTATCAAAGTGTTGTCGGCCGTGGACGCGTCGCCCCGCTCGTCAGCGCCGAGATCGCCAATGGAACGAACGGACCCAAGTACCTCGCCTTCCCCTCCCTGCTCGGCGACCTCTTTCTGCCGCTCTCCTCGACGCTCGCCTACAGGCTCACGACGCGTTACGCCGAACCCACCGGCCTGGTGACCGTCGCCACCACCGATGTCCGGGTCAATCCGGGCGAGACCGTCACCTACGGCCTGCCGTCCCCCCCCCGTTACATCGTCAAGAGCCTCCCGCTGCCCATCATTCAGAGCATTACGTTCGACTTCGGCGCCGACCTCACACAGCCCTCCCCGCGCATGGTCCTAGAAGGGCTCGACTTCCTGCTCACTGAAAATCCCTACGCCACAGCCCCCGAATTTCTCGGTAATAAGGTGGAAGACCTGTTCGTGACGATCGAAGTCGGCGGACGCGACACCTTCGATTCCAACGGCCAGCCGCTCGCCATCGGCGGTCGCGACATCACCATCGACGGTTTCCTTATCACGGCGCGGAACAAGGACCGGCTCGAGGTTCCCATCCCCGTCGGCGCCTTCGTCGCCGGCGGCTATGTCACGGTCTCCCGCAAGGTCTACGCTCCCGTCGATGGCGAGTGGGAGATCCAAGTCGTCACCGGCAACCCGGCCCAACTCATCCCCAGCAATCGCTATTCCTTCGCCGTCAATTCCGGCGCCGATTCCGCCTCCGCCATCGACCACCTCCATACCGCCACCCTCCAGTTCACGGCTCCGGGCACGGGCGATGTCACTTCGATCCAGAAATACGATCCCCGGGAGGTCGCCCGCATCGTCTTCAATTCCGACCTCCCCACCACCACCCTCTCGCCCCGCAACTCCACCTTCAGCGGCGACGGCTCGCGCCTCTACGTCGCCCTCAACGGAGGTTCCGGTATCGGCGTGATCGACACCGTCGCCCTCCAGGAAATCGACGCGGACCCGAACACCTTCGGCGTCCAGTACATCCAGCTTCCGCTCGGTTCCCGCCCCTTCGACCTCGTCGCCGAAACCAACGGCCGCTACCTCTACGTCTCCGACGAATCCTCCAACACCGTCTTCGTGGTCGATGTCGACCCGTTCTCGGCCAAATTCCACCAGCACGTCCGCTCCATCCCGCTCGGGCCCGCTCCACTCGGCCTCCGTGGCATCGCCCTCAATGCCGATGAAAGCCGCGTGTTTGTCACCGCCCCCGGCCGCACCCTCTTCGGCGCTTTCGGTGACCAGAACGGCGCCGTCCTCTTCATCGACACCAACCTGGCCACCCGCGGTGAACCCGGAATTCCCATCGGCGGCCCCTCGTTCATCCCCGTCGGCCCCGAACCGTACGACATCACCGCCACCGACGATCCCGGCGTCATGCTCGTCGTCGACCGACTCGATGACAACCGCGGCGTCGGTGTCCTTCGCCAGCTCGAGAACGGGCCATTCTGGGAAGCCCGATTCGTCAGCATCCTCCAGTACGGCCAGATTCCGCGTCTCATCGAGGGCCGCCCCACCCACGTCTACGGTGTTACCAACGCCTCCAGCATCACCTTCCTTGCCGCCGACACGCTCAGGGACGACATCGGCTCCCATCCGTCCTACGCCTTCATCACGGGCTACAACAAGTTCGTGCAAGGCGATCCACGCCACGATCCCAACCTCCCCGAGCTCCAGACCTACAACTACGAATACAGGTGGACCAAGGAAGCCCTGTTCCGATCCGGCTATGACATCGACGAGGTCCGTCGCCTTACCGGCACCCCAATCGGCGTCAACGTGCTCGCCGGCGGCAATGTCGGCGTCATTCGAAACCCGCTCGGTTCCTTCGACAGCCTCGAGGCCCGGCCTCGGATCGTCGCCGCCACCAGCCCCATCGCCAACAGCTTCCCCGAGGGCATTTCCATCGCCCCCGGTTCCTACGCGCTCCTCGCCGGATTCCAGTCACTCAACCGGGTCTTCGCCTACGACACCCGGCGCATGATTGCCCTCATCGAGTCGGAAGCCCAAGGCACCCCG
>JBBQIU010000341.1:0-4716 GCA_038325245.1 Verrucomicrobiota bacterium | reverse complement strand
GTCGTGACAATGACGCAGTTAGAAGGAATCGGGATTGGCTTATCCATTCCCATATGCAACGCTCGACCGCTCGGAACTGTAAAAAGCCATGATCCCAACGTCTGACACCCTGAAACGGGCCAGTGAAATCATTCAGCAAGTCGAAGCCCTGCAAGCCGAACTTGTCAGCCTCTTTGGCGGAGCCGCCACCTCGACCGCACCCAAGCGTCGCGGTCGCCCGCCAGGCTCCACCTCCGGCAAGGCCGCACCAGACTCCGCGGCCCCTGCCCCTTCACGGGGGAAACGCAAGATGAGTCCCGAAGGTCGCGCGCGGATTGCCGCCGCCGCCAAGGCGCGGTGGGTGAAGTTCCACGCCGCGCAGAAGAAGGCCAACAAGGCCTGAGTGTCGTCCGAGGTCGACTTCTGAAATCCAGCGCCCACCCGGTGCCAGGGAAGTCGGTCGCGGAGATTTCTACAATGATCGAAGAAATCTCCGCCGCGAGCAATGACTCCGGCGGAGATGTTCTTATCACGATCCCGCCTCCGGTCAAAACTCACGGACCTCACGGATGAAGATTGAGAGGACCAGCACGGCGCTCACGACGGCGCCAGGGATCATCGCCAGAATAACCCATCAATGCGCATGGGACCGATCGTTTCCCTTTCCAATGAGCGGCCGGGCGAAAGGACGCGTTCTCGCCCCGCGGACAAGCATGTCTGAGCTCCTGTCGCGACGGCAGTCAACCCGCCGCGCGGTCCGCCAGAAGGCGTCTCCAGATCACGATGAACGCGCTTGCAAAGTCCTCCGGACGCCTCTCGATCCAGCCCGTCAGGACGTCGGGATGAAACCACTCCACCCGATCGACCTCGGACGCCTGCAGAACGAAGGGCCCATCGGATTCGCAGCGATAAACCCAGAGGAACTCATGCCCCGTGTCCGGTTCCGCCGGCAGGTAGAACAGGCGACCGGGCGTGTCGGCCAGAATTAATCCAATCTCCTCCCGCGACTCGCGCACGGCACACGCATCGTAGGCTTCGCCGCGGTCCAGGTGACCAGACGCCGACGAATCCCAAGTCCCTGGGAAGCAATCCTTCCGAATCGACCGCTTCTGGAGCAGGACGTCCCCCCTCCGGTTGTAGACGAGCACGTGAATCGCACGGTGGTTCAATCGAAGGCGATGCACTTCGCTGCGGGGACGTTCCCCGATCACCTCGTCCCGGTCATTGACCACGTCGAAGATTTCCTCGGCCACGCGGGCAGCATGCCCGAGGACGCGTTCGGTGGGGAGCGGGAATCCTCTTGTTCCTGCTCGCGTCAGACCACTCCGGGCTGCCCGGGTACCGGCATCGGATAGCGCCCTTCCACGGAAGCCTTCACGGGTGCGGGCGCCTCAAGCGAGGTCCACTGAGCCAGGCCCGGAGCCAGTTCCACTTCGGACGCCAGAGCTTCGTCCCAACTCAACTGTTTCCCGGATTCCAAGGCCATGCGTCCCAGGATGCCGACCATCGCCGCGTTCGCGCAGCGCTCCGCTTCGTTGTGGCGCGTATCGTTCCGGATCGCGTCCATCAGAAGGTCCCATTCCTCCTGATAGGAATTGTGCGCCGGTCCCCGCCATTGCCAGATCAGGTTCTCCGCGGTCTGCCGATGGCCCTTGAACAGGCGCGGTTTGGCGATGCCCTCGCCCAGTTCCGCCGTGCCCTTGGTTCCGTGGAGGATGCAGCCCCAGTAGTCGTGACACTGATTCATGTGCCGTCCCTGGGCGATCATGCGGGTGCCGTCCGGAAACGTGTACTCGGCCAGGTACTGATCAAACAACTGATCCGGCTCGGTTCGAACACGGCGCGCGCCCTGCCCCTGGGCGGAGATCGGCCACGCGTCCTTCACCATGCAACAGACGTCCAGATTGTGTATCAGCCAGTCGAGCAGGAAACTTCCGTTGACCCACGTGAAGTTCGAGTAGTTCCTGATCTGGTGGGCCAACTCGGACTCACCCGCTCGCCGGGGCGCGAAGCCGATTCCTCCATGCATCCTGTACGCGTACGCCGTGATCACGTCGCCGATGGCACCGTCGCGGATGCGGCGAACGGCCTCCTCCAGCGGCTTTGAGTGCCGGCTCATGAGGCCGCCGGCGATCTTGAGGTTTTTCGCCTTCGCCGCCTCCCCTGCCCGCAACACCCGGCGCACGCCCGGCGCATCCACGGCGAACGACTTTTCCATGAAGACATGCACGCCTCGTTCAACGGCGTATTCGAGGTGGATCGGGCGGAATGCGGGTGGCGTCGTGAGAATCACGACGCCGTTCCGGGGAAGGACGTCGATCGCCGTTCGGTAGGCATCGAATCCGATGAACTGCCGGTCCGGCGGCACCTGAATCTGTTCCGGGTGCTGCTGTCGCAGGGCATTCAGGCTGCCGTCGAGGCGATCCGGAAAGACATCCGCCATGGCGACGAGGCGTGTCGGACCACGGGTGGACAATGCGTTGGAGACCGCCCCGGTGCCGCGCCCTCCGCACCCCACGATCGCCACGTCGATTGTCCCATCATTCGCGGCATGGGCGCCGACCTCGATGGCGCGTGTCAGGGCGGTTGCGGCCAGCATGGAACCGGAGGTTTGAAGGAAGGCACGCCGGCTGGCGCTGGGGGCATTCATGGCGCCGATATCTTAGAAGGTGGCCGGAACGTGTCCGTGGAATTGGGGCGAAGCGGAGGACGAGTGGCGCTGTCCGTTGGGTCAATCGTGGGGGACCCCCAGCTCGTCCAACGTCCGTCGCAGCCAGATCAGGGAATCCTCGATCACGGAACCGTCGCACTCGATACTCAGGTTGCCGTCCCAGGCCGCATCCCGGAGTACAGCCAGGCAGGATCGGATGTTTTCCGTGTTCACGCCCTCACCGATGGAACAATGGCTCAGGGCAATGCCGGTCGCCCCGCCGCGCAGCGACTCCGCGAGTTCGCGGGAGACGTCCTTAATGTGGACATGACCCACCTTCCCCAGGAATCGTCGGAGGAAGAAAACGGGGTCGCGTCCGGCGATGAAGGTGTTGCCGGTGTCCATGTTCATCCGGAGGAATGGGCTGTTCACGAAGGCCAGCATTTCCGCCATGGCATCGGGATTGGTTGTGAAGAAGCCATGAGGCTCGATGTTCACGACCACGGAGTGGGCTTCCGCCACCCGCAGGATCTGGCAAGAGCAGCTTGTCATCAGCGCCATTGATTCCCCAAGTTCCAAGCCTTCGGGCGCATGCAAACCGTCCGTGGTGTCGACGCAAGGGCATCCCACCTGGGCCGCCCAGGCGATGGACTTCAGCACGTAAGGCACGCCCCGGGTCAGCCCGTCCTCGCCGCTGAGGGGAAAGGCTGCGTCCACCTGGGAGAAGCGGACGCCATACCGTTCCATTTTGCGCCGCAACAAAACGGGATCCTCGTAGAGCGCGACATGCGGTTGGTAACCTAGGCCGTGAAGCCAGCTCACGCCGTCGATCAAACCGCACTCGATCTGGTGAACGCCGTTGCGCTGGGCCCAGTCGAGGCACCTGTCGAACGACCAGTAAGATCCGTTGAATGCATCCGTATGGAATCCGATCGTCATCATGGTCAGGGAGGCGGAGGAGGATGGCCCCCACGTTCCTTCTTGGTGTTCCCACGTCTCCGGCCCATCCGTCAATGGGTCGGGGATAAACAGCCATTCGCCGGATTGCGCAATTGCTCCGGTTCTGGCTACTTGGCGGCCGCATGTTCCGTAGTTCGAACCCTCGTTGCTCCGCCACGCCTGAAAACTGGGTCCTCGCCTGGATGCTGGTCTTCGCCGCATCCGCGGTTCCCACGTCCGCCCAGGTTCTCCCCCAGGGCGCGCTGCCCTGCATCACGAATGATGTCCCAGCGAACTACGGCACGTTCCTCTTCGTTCAGGGCGCCTCCTACCAACAGACCACTCAGGGATCGCCGATCGCCGTCCCCGATCCCAGCGCCTTCGCCTGGATCGAACTCGTCCCTCCGCCGTCCCTCGGCCTATCCAATGCCGTCGTGACCGGCCCCGGAGACTTCCGCGCCGAACTGCTACCGGGGGATAACCTCACCACGCGGTGGTCGCGCCACTACCCCTCCGAATCGGCACTGAACGCGACACTGCCACCGGGGCCGGGAAGCACCCGGATCGACGTCACTCTCTCCAATTCCCCACCCTTTCTGGGTTTCTTCCGTTTCACCCTCAATCCGGGAACGCCTCCCATCCCGCAGCTAACGAATGCCAACGGCCTCGACGACGCCGACTCGGGGACCAACATCGCCCTCGCCTGGAACGTGTGGAACGGCGCGACCCCCGACGACCGGATCCACGTCGAGCTTCGCGATCCAGACAATCAAACCGTCTTCTCTGCCTCCACCGGATGCGGCGGGGAATTCGCCCTCGAACCCGACGCTTCGTCGGTGATGATCCCCGCGGGACGCCTGGTTCAACGAACGACCTACGACGGGTCCATCACCTTTGCCACCACCCTTTTCGCCGCACAGGACCGGGGCACGCTCCTTGTCCAACGCGGGATCTATACCCGCACAACCCGGTTCGTCCTCAAGACGGCCGGTCCGGAAAACTCGGACGTCAGTCTCTCGGCGCCCCGGATCTCTGCGACGGGCAGCAACCTTCTCTTCACGATCTCGGGAACGCCCCGCGCCACGTACCTCATCCAGTCGTCCACGAACCTGACCACCTGGACCCTGGAACATGTGACCGTCCTGCCC
>JBBQIU010000340.1:0-4726 GCA_038325245.1 Verrucomicrobiota bacterium | reverse complement strand
AATGATTCCGGCCCACGGATAATCGGGATCGGGCATGGGACCCCAGGTGCGGTGGTTCCAGACGACCTGCAGGTTGTTGTCGAAATCGAATGTCGCCGTCTGGGTATCACTGATATTCGCCCGGCTGGCTTTGTCGGCGAGAATGCCACCCCACGAAGTGACCGTTCGGGGCCAGCCGAGGTCGAGCAGCCAGCGCACCATGTCGAGCATGTGGACGCACATGTCGCCCACGATGCCGTTGCCGTATTCCATGAACGCCCGCCAACCGCGCGGATGGTTGATCTTGCAGAACGGACGTTTCGGGGCGGGACCGGTCCAGCGTTCGTAGTCGAGGTTCTCGGGCGGGGCGATGTCCGGTGCGGTCGCGAGCGTGTCGCGGTTGCGCATGTGCCAGTAGCAGCAGATGTCGACGTGCTGGATCTTGCCGAGGAGGCCCGCCTTGATGATCTCGTCGCGGGCCTCGATGAGGTGGGGCGTGCTCCGGCGTTGGGTGTTGACCTGAACGATGCGGTTGTATTTTCGGGCGGCGGCTACCATGGCCTGGCTTTCGATCGTGTCGACGCCCGTGGGTTTCTCGCAATAGACGTCCATGCCGGCCTGCATGGCCTCGATGGCGGGAATGGCATGCCAATGATCGGGGGTGGAGACCATCATCACGTCGACGTCCTTCTCCGCGATGATCTTCCGGTAGTCGCTGTAGGTGCGGGGTTTCTTTTTGGACTTCTGGCGTTGAGAGACGAGTTCGGCGGCATCGGCGAGCATTTTGCTGTCGACGTCGCAGAGGGAGACGACCTCGGCATCGGCGACCTGGAGGAGTCGGAAGAGGGAACTCTTGCCGTACCAGCCGGTGCCGATGAGGCCAACCCGGAGGGGTTGGTCGGCGGCGAAGGTGGTGGGGGAGTAGGTGGCCGAAGCGGCGAAGGCGGCGGCGGTGGAACTACGTTTAAGGAAATCGCGGCGGGTCATGAGCATGGGTGTTAGCACCGGGCGGTGCGGGGGTCACGCCGGAAGGTGGGGCGTGCATTCGCTGCTTGTCGGTGAGTTGGGAGTATTGCCCCTAATTTTAATCATAATCTTGATCGGCCCCCCTCCGTCGACGTGCCTCCAGGTGAACGAGACGAATCGGATTAGGATTAGGATTATGAGGCGTGAGATTGGCCACGCTTCCCGGGACTTCGAACGTTCGTTTTCCCGAATTTCCAGCCGATCAGTTGGTGGAGCGGTGAATCAATTGTTTGGAACCGGAAGGGATAGGAACTCGTTCGGTCCTGTTTCCCGGCCATCGGATGTGGGCCGCTACCGGCGGCTGTGACATCCCCAAAACAAGGGTCGGTGCATCCTGAGAGAGGTAGCCGCCACCCAATCGGATCTCCCGGGCTGGACCGAGTCGGCCGTCTGCGCCCTCGAGTCGGACGATGGCGCCGATGGCCTGAGGGTTTCGCGGCGGACCGGTGAGGTTGAGAGTGAATCCCGTCTTTGCCCGGGTATTCCGAAACAGCCGGGTCGGACCGCAATTCTGGGTGACAACGAGGTCCAGCCGTCCGTCGTGATCGAAGTCGGCAAGGGCTGCGCCGCGACCTTCCCCGAGAATTCCGATGCCGGCATCTTGAGGGGTGACCGCCACCAGTTGTCCGCGGCCATCGCCCCGGAGCCAAACACCGGCCCCCGCGTCAAGGCGACTTTCCGGCGGTTGGACGGAGAAGGCATTCTGCGCAAGAAAGGCGTCCTCGTTGCCGTCGCCGTCGAGGTCGCCGATGGCGATTCCGAACACGGGCGCGACCTGGGCCGGCAGCGGGAGCGACTGGACCTCAAAGTGACCGTCGCGTTGGAGCAGGAGGATGGAGTCAAGGATCGCGGCGGTCCGCTGGTGCGGGAGAGGTCCCGTGGCTTCGAGAATGGCGTCGATGGGTGCTGAGGCGAATGCGGTGAAGGTTGGGAAACGAGTGAGGAGCGCCGGAAATGCGGCGCCTAATAAGTTGCGGTCGCGAAATGGGACCTCGACCCCGAGCCGGGGATCGATGTGGGTTTCGAGAAGACGAACGGATGGAGCGCCGTCGGGGGTTCCGAAATGCAGGCGCAATGGGTGGTCGAGGAATCGTTGCCGGGCCGTATTGCGTCCCCAGTTCCCGGCCAACAGGTCCAGTCTTCCATCCCCGTCGAAGTCCCCCGCAGCAATCGACATCCACCACCCGGTCATTTCACTCAGACGACCGGGAGGGGGAGGCCCCTTGGAACCGACCGCCCGGTTCGTCCATCGCAACGGGGGATCCCACGGGGCGCAGGCGCCCTCGTGGAATCTGAAGATTCGGAGCGGGGCCCATTCTCCTGCGAGCACGAGTTCTGGCCGGCCGTCGAGGTCCAGGTCGGTAAAGATCGCGCTGTTCACCGGGCCGACTTGTGAAAGCGCGGTGGAGGCTTCGGGGGTGGGAACGAAGCGCCCTTCGACGTTGCGTAGAAGCGACGAAGGGGCCGCGTTCGGGAATTGTCCAGAGAGGGAGCGGCCTCCGACAAAAAGGTCCAGGTCACCGTCTCCGTCGAGATCGGCGAGCGCGATCGGACCGGCGCTTCCGGGTGTGGGGAGAAGGCTGTCGTCGGTGGAACCCGTCACGAGGGAGATCTTACGAAGGGATGGCGTTGCACCGGTCAGGGACGAGGAACCGTCAGCGGCAAGGAAGAGGACGAGGTTGGTGGCACTTTCACGCCAGCCGACGATGCCGAGCTGGTCCTGTTCGGCGGGCGCCTCGAGGATTCGGGCCCGTTGCGGGATGAACCCTCCCTGGGTGTTGTTGCGAAACACGGCAAGTTTCCCGCCTTCGCCGGCGCCGATGAGCAGGTCTTCCCAACCATCCCCATTGAAGTCGAACCACGCCACACCCGGTCCCGCGTGGCTGAGCCCGTGGGGTAAAAGGGGCTGCGCTTCAAAGTCGTCGAAGGTTGCGTCGACGTGTTGGTGCGCCAGCAAATGGCTCAGGTCTTCGAAGGCGGGAGGGGCGGCTTCTTGACCCACGGTACTGGATGCGATGGCGACTTCGGCGCGGGGGCTGTCTTGCGCGATAATGTAGGCGTGATTCGAGGGGGCGTCGTCGATGATGGATGTTGTTCCGTCGCGCCATCGGACTTCGAGCGAGAGCCGGTTGGTGGCGTTGCCGGCTGCAAAGGAACGTACGGGGTCGTCGGAGGAAAGGTAGCGACCTCCGAGGATCATTTCCTGGGTCTGATCGGGAAGCCCTGGGGCGCGCACCCGGATGCGTGCGCCGACGCCGCTCATGTTTGGAGGGATGCCGCGGAGGCGGACCGAAATTCGGGGACGGTCTCCGTTGTTGCGGAGGACAAGGGGACCGTCGTTGAGGCAGTTGATGACGACATCGAGATCGCCGTCGTCGTCGAGGTCGGCGAGCGCCATGCCCTGGGAGATTCGGCGTGAATCGAATCCCCAGGTTTCGCCCGCCTCGGCGAAGGTGAGGTCGCCGAGGTTTCGGAAGGCGGCGTTGGGCGAGTCGAGGCGGGGGAATCGACGTCGGAGCCGGAGTTGTTCGCGGGGTGGCAGGCGTCGACGTTCCGCTTCGATGTCCAGTTCGCGGGCGACATCGGCGTGCTGGGCGTCGCGCCAGTGCCCGGTGGAGATGAGCAGGTCCTCAAACCCGTCGAGATCCACGTCGAGGAAGACGGGGCACCAGGACCAGTCGGAGGCGTCGAGTCCGGCGAGTTGGGCGACCTCGGCGTAGGTTTGATCGCCGCGGTTCACGAAGAGGGTGTTGCGCGGGGTCTGAGGGCGGAAGCCGGCGTGCCGGCGCATTTGTGCATAGGCGCTGGGATCCATCACCTGAACCTGGCGCTGGGCGTGGTTGAGGCTGAGCATGTCCGCGACGAAAAGGTCGTCGAAGCCGTCCCTGTTGATGTCGGCAACATCGAGCCCCATTGAGAACAGGCTGGTCTGGCGAAGGGCGGTTTCCGGTATGGGATGGAATCGACCGCGGCCGTCATTGATCCAGATGCGGTCGGGGGATTGAAAATCGTTGCAGACGTAAAGGTCGGGAGCGCCGTCGTCATTGAGGTCCCGGAATTGGGCGGACAGGCCCCAATCGTAAGGGGGTGGAGCGGGTTGTTCCCGTTCATCGAAGAACGGGGAACCGTTGGCCCAGGGTTGTCGAGCGAAGCGGCCCTGGCCGGTGTTGAGGTAGAGCGCGTCGGGTTCGCCGTTTTCGAGAACGCCACCGGCGGGATCGAGGGTGAAGCGTCCGGCCCATTGCGGGGCGGAGGCGGGTTGGCCGTTGACGGTGAGGAGGTGGCGGACGCCGTTGGTGATCCCGACCGTGAACGCGATCCCCGGCATGTCGCGCATCGTGTCGTTGCGATAGTGGACGACGTAGAGATCGAGCCAGCCGTCGCCATCCACGTCCGCAAGGGCGGATGACGTGGCGCCGTGGGTCGAACGTAGGCCCGAGGCGTCGGTGACCTCCGTGAATCGGGCTCGCCCGTCATTGAGAAAAAGCCGGGTTCCACGAGCCACGCCGTGGACAAGCAGATCGAGGTCGCCGTCACCATCGACGTCGGCGAGGGCGGCTCCGGTGGAGGCCTGATCGGCGCAGGCCACCTGGGCGGTGGCGGTGATGTCGGTGAACCGCCAATGGCCGGTATTGCGGTAAAGCGCGTTGGGACTGTCGAGACCGCACAGGTAGAAATCGACCCGTCCGTCGGCGTCGACGTCTCCGAGGGCGACGCCGGA
>JBBQIU010000339.1:0-4730 GCA_038325245.1 Verrucomicrobiota bacterium | reverse complement strand
CGCGCCCCAATACGCCGTCGCCCGCCAGCAGTTCCAGAAGCAGGAGGACGAATACCGCACCAATCCCGCCAACGTCGCCAATGCGATGTCCCTCGCACAGGCGTACCTCGACAACCAGATGTTGTCCCAGGCCACCCAGGTCTTCTCAAGAGTCGTTGCCAGTCTCGAACCTTCCTGGCAGGCCAGCCCGACGAATCCCGCCACCGGCGCCTATCTCGCCGGCGCCTACATGCAGCTGCGCCAGCCCATCCGAGCCAAGATCGTCCTGGATAAACTGATCGAACTCCCCGACGTCGAGACTGGCACCCTCCTTGTTGCCGCCCAGACATACGCCCAGCTCAACGACGGCAGCCGGCTCGAAGCCACCCTTGCGCGCCTCGTCCAGCGCGCTCCCGACAGCCCGGAGGCCTGGTACGACTACGCGGGCGTTCTCGCCACCCTCAACAAACCCTCCGAGGCCATCCAGGCCCTCATCAAGGCGATCCAAATCAGCGATGCCCGCCGCCTTCAGGACCGCTCCGCCAAGGATCTGCGCGCCATCGTTCCGGGCGATACACGCATGAACAGCCTGCGCAAGCTGCCGGAGTGGCGTTCCCTGAATCTCTGACCTCGCCGAATTGGAGGTGCCTGCGTCCCATGAACCGGTACCAGGGCGTCCGGCTTGACCTCCGCGCCGTAGCGCAGGCTGCCCAGTCTGCTGTATCGCCGGTTGCCCAACCGGCAGGCGCATCCTCGCGCGCGATCGAGCCCGCAGGCAGGGTTGCCTGCGATTCTACCATGTCCGGCCTGCCGTGGAGGCCGAAGGCCTCGTCCAAACCCAGTCGAGGCCAACGCCCTCCGACTGGAGTTTGGCCATTCTTGCGGTCTGGAATCCCAACGGGATTCCGTCCCAAAGCCCAGGGTTGGACCGCGAAGCGGACCTACCCTGGGTAAACGGGCACTGAATTTTTAACCCCAACGGGGTTGCGTCCCGATGAGCATGGTTGCGAAAGGCGGGCTACCCTGGGTACGAACGGCATTCAGAAGGGCACCCAATGCGGATCGGTCGAAGGTCTGGGATTGAAGGGACGCAACCCCGTCGGGGTTGTGGGTGATTCCGCCATCCCACCCAGGGTAGCTCGTTCCTCGCAACCCTGGGCTTTGGGACGCAATCCCTTCGGGATTGGGAAATGCCCTCCGCGCAAGGTGTGGAGAACGATCAGGGCATCGCCCTGGGCAGTCTCATGCCGCCTCACGTGGCGGCGGCCGGCCAGAAATGGCCAAACTCCAAGCCCCGAAGGGACAACCCAGGGGTCGGCATCCTTGGGTGGCCCCTTCAGGGCGAATGCCCGGTGTGGGTCGCCGCTCCGAGGGCTGGGTTTGGACGAGGCCTTCGGCCTTGATGGCAGGAGGGACGACCGCCCCTTCAAACGGGAGGCTCAGCGAGTTCTTGATGCGGGTTTCCGGAAGGCCCGGAGGGCCGGTAGAGCCGTGGGAGTCAGGTCCGATTTGTAGGGAGCCCCGGAGGGACGAAAGAGGACGGACGTTGTCTGACCGCCCCTCCGGGGCTTCGAACAACGTTTTCGGGGCCGTTCCCACGGCTCGCGCCGTGGGCTACGGTTCTGGTGCCACTCCGTGGCTTGATGAAGCAAGTGCCTCGAATTCAACGAATCGATTCCACGGTTCATGGGTAGCAACGTTTTCCAAGAATCGGACACGCATTGGGACCATGAACCGGGGGGAGAGCCCTCACCCGGTTCCGCAGGCGCGGAACCACCCTCTCCCACCTGCGCTGCGCTCCGGCGGGAGAGGGATCTGGGAATGGTCGGTTCATGGGTAGCAACGTTTTCCAAGGAATGGACACGTATTGCGGCCATGAACCGTGCGATGGAGGGCGCCGCTCCGTCGGCGCCGAGGATTAGGTTGGGGCTAGAGTTCAACAGGTTCCGACGGAGCGAACCCTCCAGGGCGGCGTCGGTTCATGGGTAGCGACGCCTTCCAAGGAATGGACACGTATTGGGGCCATGAACCGGGGCGCCTGAAGGGCGTCACCAGACCCAGCCGAGGGCATCGCCCTGATCGTTCCATACAACGTGCGCGGGGGGCATCACCCAATACCGAAGGGATTGCGTCCCAAAACCCCAGGGGTTCGGTTCACGGAAAGTTGTCACGAATCGTGGGTTGATCTTATGCGGGTGGCTTTGCAGACTCCGTTTGTGATCGCTCCCCGTCGGACCCTTTTTGGAGTCGCTTGTCTTTTTTGGGTTCCATCGGTTTGAACAGATTCCCTGCCGTCGAGTCTATTCAACCGTGCCCCACCCGTGAGTTCTTCCCCTGAAGGCCCTGATCTGTCCGAAAACCCGGTCATCCTGGAGATTCCGGTGACCCCTGATTCGGTTACCTTGGCTGCGGCGGTGGAGGCGGGGGCGCCGGCCCGGAGCGGACGTGGGGGACATCTTGTAGTGACGCCGGAAGCATTGCGGGTTTTGCCCGCGGAGTTCGTACGGGAGCACGGGATTCTGCCCCTTCGGATCGAGGACGGGGTGTTGCATCTGGCGACGGTGGATATCGGGAATGACGTGTTGGTGGAGAACATCCGGTTGTTGACGGGTCTGGAAGTTCGGGAGGTCCTGGCGGCCGACGGGGAGATCCAGGAACGGATCGTCGAGTGCTACCGGGTGACGGTCGAGCAGATGATCGAGAACCTCGACGACGGCGAACGACCTGCGGGGGAGGCCGGGAATCTGCACGACATCGAGGTGATGGCCAACGAGCCGACGGTCATCAATCTGGTGAACGTCATCATTTCGACGGCATTGCGGGAGCGGGCGAGTGACATCCACCTCGTTCCCTTCGAAGGGAGCGTGGAGCTCCGGTACCGGGTTGACGGCCTGTTGCAGGTGAAGCCGCCGCCGCCGAGGAACCTCCACGCCGCACTGGTATCGCGGGTGAAGATCATGGCGGACATGAACATCGCGGAGCGGTTTATGCCTCAGGACGGGCATATCCAGATTCATCATCGCGGGGCGCGGGTGGACATCCGGGTGGGAACGATGCCCACGAAGTATGGCGAGAGCCTGGTGATGCGGTTGCTGGAGAAGAACACCAAGGTCCAGACGCCCGTGGAACTCGGGCTGGGGGACGAGAGGGCGGCGTTGCTTCGGCGGTTGGTGGAAAAGCCGCACGGGCTCTTCCTGGCGACCGGACCGACGGGAAGCGGCAAGACGACCACGCTTTATTCGATTCTCCAGGGCATTTACACGCCCGAGAAGAAGATCATCACGATCGAGGACCCGATCGAGTACGAGCTGGCGGGTGTGGCGCAGATCCCTGTCCGGCCGAGCCGGCAGTTCACGTTTGCGACCGGGTTGCGGGCGATTCTTCGACAGGACCCGGACATCGTGATGGTCGGGGAGATCCGGGATTCGGAGACGGCGGAGATCGCCATCCGGGCGGCGCTGACGGGTCACCAGGTCTTCAGCACCCTGCACACCAACGACGCGACCGGCGCGGTCACCCGTCTCTTGGACATGGGCGTGGAGGCCTTCCTGATTTCCTCGGCATTGGAAGGCGTCCTGGCCCAGCGGTTGGTCCGACGGATCTGCCCCGCCTGCCGGGTCGAAATCCAACCCAGCGAGGCCGTGAAGGAAAGGTTGGAAGCCTTGAGCGGCAGGCCGATCCGGGGCTCTTTTTTCGCGGGGAAAGGATGCGAGGAATGCCGGGAAACCGGCTATCGGGGGCGGGTCGGGATCTTCGAATTACTGCCGATCGGCTCCGAGTTGCGTGAGCTTATCCTTCATAAGCAGTCCAATACGCAATTGAAGGAAGTGGCCCAGCGCAGCATGACGACGATGCACCAGGACGCTCTCCTGAAGGCGGCCGCCGGAATGACGACCCTGGAGGAGATCGTGCGCGTCTCGTCGGGGGATCAGCTCGAATGAGTGCCTTCCGATATTGGGCCGTCCAGTTGGACGGTGCGGCGGTCGAGGGCGTTGTCGAGGCGACCGACCGGCGGGGGGCTTTGCAGGCGTTGGGCCGCCGGGGGCTCTTTCCCTCCAAACTGGAACCGTGCGGTCCCGCCGAACATCCGCCGGACCGGCGTGAGGCGACGCACGGGGGCGTACGATTCGGGACGGGCGGCGGAGCCCCGGGACACGCCGCCTCGCCCGTGGCCGCAAGTCCGGCCGGAAGGGGCACGAGAGCGGAGTCGAGGCTGTCGGCGAAGGATTCTGCGAATGGGGGGACGCCCGTCGGGCATTCCGGAGGAAGGCGGGTGGAGAGCGCGCGGGCGCGGGCGGGGAAGGGTTCGAAGTCGGAGCGGACAGAAACGGCAAACCTGGCCGGCGCTGGCGCCGAGAGGATCCGGGTCAAGAGGAAGCACATCACGGCGTTTACGCGGGAATTAAGTGCGTTGCTGGGCGCGGCGATACCGATCCCGCAGGCGTTGGACGGGCTTGGCGCCGAGGAGGAGAATGTCGGGTTGCGGGCGGTGGTGCTGGGATTGGCGGAGGCGGTTCGCAAGGGAACCTCGCTGTCGACGGCGATGGACGCGTATCCGCAACTCTTCAGCCGGCTCTACGTGAGCATGGTGCGGGTGGGTGAGGAGGCGGGGGCGTTGCCGAGAGTGATGGCGGATCTGGCGGATCTGCTGGAGCACGAGGACGAGGTTCGAAGCGAAGTGGCGGGCGCGATCGCGTATCCGGCGTTCGTGCTGGGGTTCGGGATCTTCACCGTTGCCGTGTTGATGATGG
>JBBQIU010000338.1:0-4734 GCA_038325245.1 Verrucomicrobiota bacterium | reverse complement strand
CGGAACCGGTTCATCACGCGGTCGCGCATGGTCTGGTTCATGTCCCCATGCAGCCGGTCCGCAGAATAGCCCTGCGCGTTCAGGTGCTCGACCAGGTCGTCCACAGCCCGCTTGGTGTTGCAGAAGATGATCCCGAGCTTGAGGTCGTGGATGTCGATGAGGCGGGTGAGCAGCTCCACTTTGAAGCGGCGATCCACCTCGTAATACACCTGCTCCACCGTGGGAACCGTCGCGGCCCGCTGTTCGATCCGGACGTTCTGCGGCTCGCGGGCGTGGCGTTGGATCAGGTCCTGAATCGGGCGCGGCACGGTGGCGGAAAAGAACACCGTCTGTCTTGATGCCGGCGTCGCCTGAAGGATCGTCTCGATGTCCTCGCGGAACCCCATGTTCAACATCACGTCGGCCTCGTCCAGGATCACCATCTTCACCGAATCCAGGCGGAGCGTGGCGCGGCGCATGTGGTCCATGACCCGGCCTGGTGTTCCGATCACGATCTGGGCGCCCTGACGAAGTCCGTACAACTGCCGCTCAAAGGCCTGACCCCCGTAAATGGGAAGCGCATGTACCCCGCGCTTGAAGAGGGTGAGCTTGTGGATCTCCTCCGAGACCTGGACGGCCAGCTCACGCGTAGGGCAAAGGACGAGAATCTGCACAGCGCGCAGGGCGGGGTCCACCCGTTCGATTGCCGGGATCGCGAACGCCGCCGTCTTGCCCGAGCCCGTCTGGGATTGGCCTACAATGTCGCGCCCTTGAAGAAGGATGGGTATGGCTTCGGCTTGAATCGGAGAAGCCTGTTCAAAGCCCAGCTTGTCGATGGCTTTGAGAAGTTCCGGCGATAGCCCCAGCTCAGAGAAAAGTTTTGGTGTCATTCCAACATTAACGAACCCCGACTATCTCCCGACGGGGCTTCCTCTGCGAGAGGCATTTTAATGAGCATCCAATACCTCGGAGACGCCGAGCCCGCCATCCACCAACCCCCTTCCCCGGGCGCTCTTCGCTGGTATTCCCTGCAGAAACTCCGCAACAGCCGCCTTGCCTTGCTCCCTCGCCATGTCCAGGGCAGTCCTGCCGCCCGGGCCCGTGCGTGTCGTGTCGGCGCCCGCCGCCGTCAACGCCTTCGCGATCGCCAGGTTGCCCCGCATCGCCGCGAAATGCAGTGCCGTCCACCCGTTCTTGTCCTTCCCATTCAAGTCCGACCGCGCGGCAATATGCTGCTCCACCAACTTCAAATTGTCTTTCTGCACCGCCTGGATCAACGGCGTCCGGGGTGCCTCAGGAACGCATCCGACCATCAGCCAGCCCAGGAAAACCCACACGACGACCCGCAGGACCACTGGAGATTTCATGGTCCATGGTTACCTCCCACGCCGCCACTTGGCCAGCCCGGCTTCCCAGGCCCTTCCCCGGTTCAGACGACTCGACGGAGCCGTCCGTTCATGCCCAAAGTGCCGAACCTGAGATAACGCCATGCGCATCGTCACCCTCCTCTACCCCCTAATCGCCCTCGCCGCAGCATCCGCGTCCGCTCAGCCGATCCAAATCCGGCCCGCCATCGAACTGAACTTCCAAACCTCTGCACACACCGCCTATCTCGTGCAGTCGTCGGACGACCTTCAAACCTGGCGGACCTTCCGAACCGCCGCCCTCGGCGATGGCCAGACGCACCGCATTCTCGCCTCCACCGACGGCGCGGGCGTCCCCGCCGTCTTCTTCCGGCTCGAGACCAATGCCGTTCGCGACCTGAATTCCCTTCTCGAGCCCATCCGATCCGCCAACAAGGTTCCAGCCCTCGCCTGCGCCGTGGTTCTCTCCAATCGCATCGTCGGCCTTGGCGCCGTCGGCGTGCGCAAGGCCAACGTCGCCTCCGCTCCCGTCACCGTCGCCGACAAGTGGCATCATGGTTCCCTCACCAAATCCATGACCGCCTCCCTCGCCGGCATCCTCGTCGATGAAGGCAGGATTGGATGGAACATGACGCTCGCCGACATCTTTCCGGATTGGGCGCCAACGATGAATCCCGCCTGGCGGACAGCCAACCTCGACCAACTGACCTCGAACCGAGGCGGCGCGCCGGAGGACCTTAACGCGCTGGGGATCTGGACGCCGCTGTGGAATTTCTCCGGCACCCCTCGCGAGGCCCGCCGATTCCTCCTCGAGAAACTGACGGTCCTGCCTCCCCGATCCACACCGGGCTCCCGTTACGAATACTCCAATGCGGGTTTCGCCCTCGCCGGTCACATGCTCGAGACGGTGATGAACCAGTCGTGGGAGGATCTTCTCACCGCCCGACTCTTCGCCCCGCTGGGAATGACCTCCGCCGGCTTTGGCGTCCCCGCCTCCCCGCGCTACATCGACCAGCCCTGGGGCCACCAACTCGGCGGCGGCATCCCGCTCCCCATCGAACCCGGCACGTCCGCCGACAATCCCCCGGGAATTGGCCCCGCCGGCACCGTCCACTGCAGCGTTCTCGACCTCGCCAAGTACGCCGCCTTCCACGTCCACGGCCATACCCATGATCCCGGCCTCGGCCTGATGCGCCCCGCCACGCTGCTCAAGCTCCACACCGCTCTCACGGATAACGCCAACTACGCCCACGGCTGGACCGAAGTGGACCGGCCCTGGGCCGCGCCCGGCAAGGCCTACACCCATTCGGGCTCCAACCTCCAGTGGTTCTCGGTCATCTGGTTCGCACCCGCCCGTGAGTTCGCCGTCGTCGCCGTCTGCAACCTCGCCACCGGCTCCGCCCCCAATCCCGGTGCCACCGCCACGGATCAGGTCGCGGGAAGAATGATCAACGAGTTCCTGAATTGAACCCACGCCATGAACCGAAAACTTCGCTACGGTGGCGGCGCGCGTTCGGCCTCCGCCTTCACCCTGATCGAACTCCTCGTCGTCATCGCCATCATCGCGATCCTCGCCAGCCTTCTGCTGCCCGCGCTTTCCCAGGCGAAGGAACGCGCCCAGCGCACCTCCTGCCTCAACGCCATCAAACAACTCACGTACGCCGTCATCCTCTACTCCGACGATCACCAGGGACGCTTCATGCGCGACGGCCATCGCGACCCCCATTGGGTCGGCACCCCGTTCCGTAACATGGTCCACTCGAATTACAGCGTCCCGCGCTCCCAGTTCTACTGCCCCTCCAACCGCTCCTGGAACCGCGATGACTTCTGGAAATGGCCCGGCGAGGAGTCCTCCGTCCTCGGCTATGTCTATTACGTCGGAGAACCCGACTGGAACATCACCCGCGCTTACCACCCCGTCGCCATCACCAACCAGCCCATCTTCGCTCTCAGCAACACGGACACGCCCCACTACAACCTCATCTGGTCCGACATCAACCGAAAGCTCTCCGGTTCGTGGTACCGGCCCGGCGATGCCAACCCTCTCGTGCGCGGCGTCAATCACATCGACGCCCGCGCCCGCGAACCGGCCGGTTCCAACGAAGGCTATCTCGACGGCCACGCCGAATGGATCAACGCCCGACGCTTCGTGGCCCGGCCCAAGCTCGACTTCGGAGGACTCCAGCTCTTCTTCTACGGCGGCCAGCCGTCCACGCCCTGACCGACGCCAACTCGGCCACTCTGAGAAAAATTATTGGCAAATCTGAATTCATGTTTAGATTTGCCAAGTATGTGGATTGAAAGAACTTCCGAATCGATTCTGCGTGGACCTGCCGAGGCGCTCCGGCTGTTCCCCGTCTGGTTGATCCTCGGCCCTCGTCAGGTCGGAAAAAGCTCCCTGCTTCATCGCTGCGCCGATCCCAACCGGCAGATCATCAACCTCGACGATCTCGCCACCCGCGCCCGGGCCGTCCAGGACCCCATTCTCTTTGCCGCCAACCTGCAACCTCCGCTGCTCCTGGACGAAATCCAATATGCCCCCACCCTGCTCAGCGCCATCAAGCGTATCGCCGATACGCACCCCGCACCTGGCACCATCTGGCTCACGGGTTCGCAAAGCTTCGATGTCATGCAGGGCGTTCGAGAGACACTCGCCGGACGCGTCGCCATCCTCGACCTGCTCGGACTCTCGGACGAAGAGAAGCACATCGTTCCCTCGACGCCCGCAGCGTACTTTCTCGCCCTTCGACAAAGCTCGTTCCCCAAACTCGCCGAGACCTCGGATCGGGACGCGATCGACCTCTACATGGATAGCTATCTGAAGACCTACATCGAACGCGACATCCGCGAGCTCCTCGGGATTCAGAAGCGTCGGGAGTTTGAGGTCTTCGTTCGCATGTGCGCCCTCCGCACGGCTCAAGTCATCAACTACGATGAGCTCGGACGCGACTCGGGCGTCTC
Organism: Verrucomicrobiota bacterium; assembly: GCA_038325245.1. Taxonomy (GTDB): domain Bacteria; phylum Verrucomicrobiota; class Verrucomicrobiia; order Limisphaerales; family CAIMTB01; genus CAIMTB01. The sequence goes on along the minus strand of JBBQIU010000338.1, from coordinate 430 downwards.
GGCGGTGACGGCCAAGGAGTGGCTCGGTCTACTGGAGGATAGTTTCCTCGTGCGCCTCGTTTACCCCTACCACAGCAACCGAACCAAGAGACTGATCAAGAGCCCAAAACTCTACTTTCTGGATTCGGGCCTCGCCGCATGGCTCGCCGGTTGGCGAGACCCGGAAATGCTGCGCCTCGGACCCCAGAGCGGCGCGGTCTTCGAGACCCACATTTTCGGGCAGTTGCTCCGCTACTTCCGGCACCGTTGCCGGGACGTCAGCATCACCTTTTGGCGCACTCGTGATGGGGAGGAGATCGATTTCCTCGTCGAAGCCGACGGACGGGTCACGCCCGTCGAGGCCAAGCTCGGGTCTCCCGACGCGCGTAAACTGCCCCGGCTCGCCAATATCGCCGAACCCTCCTGGCAGCACGGGCGCGTCCTCTCCCTG
>JBBQIU010000337.1:0-4736 GCA_038325245.1 Verrucomicrobiota bacterium | reverse complement strand
GGCTCGGTCCAGGCCGTGGTTGGGCCGCCACCACCGGGCGCAGGGGTGGGTTCCTGGGTGCCCTTGACGTATTTCCAGCCGGGTCCGAGGTCGATGAGGGGAGTGTCCTGAAACTGGACGTTTGGCCCGGTGGGCGGAGTTCGTGAGGATGCGGGGTACGGCTGCTTCTGATCGGGCGAGACTTTGCGGACGGTCCAGCCGGTGAAGCATCGGGCGAGTTGTTCGATGTCCTCCTGTGTGTAGCGGTTGTCCACGCCGAAACCGAAGAGTTCGAAGATCTCGCGGGAGTAGTTCTCGTTGGCGGCGCCTTTCACGTTCAGGACGTTGTCCAGGTAGATGAGCTGGGAAGGGCTGGTGGCGCTGTAGAGCAGGAGGTCGCCAAAATTCCCGAACGCGTTGTCGTGGAAGAACTGGTATTCCTCGTACTCGACCTGGGCGGCTTCGGCGGCGGCCTGATCGACCGACATGGCGCGACGGGCATTGGAATCGCGGAGGTCGTAGAGGTAATCAGCGACCTTGTCGAAGTCCGTGGTGAAATGGTTTTCCCAGAATTCGGCGAGCACGACCTGAAGCTGACGGCGCGCGAGCGTTCCCCTGACATGGACCAGTTGCTGGAGCGCCTCGACGTCGCGGATGCGCACCTGGGGGGGGATCGGGAGCCATTTCCGGCCCAGGAAGGTGGGGATGAGAGAGGCGTCGCTGCTGGTGAGATTGACGTTGCGCATCTCGATGGCGAGCACGTTGTCGCCCGTCCGCAAGAGCGAGCGATTGGCGCTGAGATCGAATTCCTCCGGCGAACCGGCTTCGCGACTGGCGGACGCCGGGGCGTTGAAAGCCGGGGGATTGCCGGTGACGTTGGCACGGGCGATCTCGGTGCCATTCAGGTAGGCGACGAACCCGTCGTCGTAATCCACCCTGAGAAGGATCGCATCAAAGTCGGACGGGGATGAAAGGGCGAAGGTATGGCGCAGGAAGACGGCCAGGTAGCCGGGATTCCCGTCGGCCCGCCTCATGTCGGCCAGCTCGGTGGCGTCGTCGTCATCGCCGTATCCGAAGCCGCTGGGACCCTGCGGCCACGCCGTGTCGTTGAAGTCGAGGTTTCTCCAATTCACGGGGGGGGCCTGAGTGCCCTTAAAGTAGCGCCACGGGTCGCCGGGACGGATCCAGAGGGTGTCCTCGCTGGGCTGAAGCGTGGTGAAGAGGGCGGCTTCGCGGGTCCGGAGTTCAGCGTTGTTGGATTCGTCGATGGATGCTGGGTTGAGCTGTTGTTCGATGAAGGCGGCGACGCCGCTGGATTGGACGGTCTGCACGTCCTCGGAGGTGGGCCCATACGTGAGGCGACTGAGGGTATGGCTGATCCTTTCCTCGGTGGTAAGGGGGCCGGAGCCGGCGGTGTACTCGATGCTGAAGTGACCTTCCGCGGGGTAGGTGGCCGGGGGAACGGAGGTTTCGGCGCCGAGGCGTATTCGAAGGAAGCGGGCACCGCCCAGGTTGGGGATGCGAAACGTCGCCGTCCCGGGTGCGCCGGTGGTGCCGGCGGCGACGAGGGCCTCCTGGAAGGGTTGTTGGACATCGCCGACGCCCTCCAGTGCGGCGTGCCTGTAACCGGCCGGGATTTGGGTGGCGATCACGACCTCCGTCCCGTGAGTGACGATGGACTGGATGATGGGAGCGGATGCGGCGTGGGCCGTGATTCCGGCGGAAACCACCAGAACGAGGGCGAGAGACCGAAGGGAGTCCGGCGCGCCCGGGTTCGATCGGCGAGTGACGGCATGGAGAGGGTGGGGGTGCATGGAAACGCTGATGTCTGGGTTCACGAACGAGGACTTGGACAGTAATGGGGGCCATGAACCGCGGTCCCATGGCAAAGGCTTTGATTCATGGGAGGCTGGACGAGGTTGTAGCGCGGGCAGCCCTGCCTACGGGCCCGTTCGGGGGCGAGGCTGCGCCTGCCGGTTGGGCAACCGGCGACATGGCAGACTGGGCAGTCTGCGCTACGGCGCGAAGGTCATGCGAGCGGCCATGATGCGGATTTGGGGGAAGGAATGCGGCCATGGTCCCACCTTTTGTAGCGAAAGTCCGATCGATGGCCGTGCGGGCCCACCTTTCCTTGCCGTGCATTCGGGCAAGTCTGTAATCCACGGGCAGGGAAATGGCAAGGGGTCCGATGGAAGGGGACGCAAGTATTATCGTGGATAATTGCGCTGGCAGTACCACGCCTCGTAGCAAAGTAAACGTGGGGGAGGAGGCTAGCCCGTCGGGCTCAAGGTTTGGCGAAGAATCGCCCAATCGAAGCGACGGGACCGGGCGGATTCGAACTCATTGGTTCGGGACTCGCGGAATTGATTGGCTCCAGAGCGTTGGCGGCGTTGAATGCGCGGCGATGAGCGTTTCGCGGCGAAACCTGTTCTCGAAATTCCTGAAGCCGTTGCAGGCCGGATCCCGGAAGGCGGCGGCCTCGGTGGGCCGGCATGAGGCGGACGGGGGTTCGGGCGGGGCGTCGGCGTTGGAGCGAACGACCCGGGTGGCGGTGATCCAGGGTCGGTACTGCCTCGCGTACCAGGGGAGTTTCTGCTCGGTGTGTTATGAGCGGTGCCCGGTGCCGTATGCGATTCAGTTGAACGAAGGAATGCCCCGGATCGTGCTCGAGACCTGCACGGGATGTGGCGTCTGCCAGGAAGTCTGCCCGGCCCCCCAGAATGCCGTGCTGATCACCGAGCGAAAGCCGGGGTTTGGCGCCTGATACTCTCCGACGCATTTCCAGGCCTGAACCGACGCATGGTTGCGGCGAAGGTGCCGGGGCTCTTAGGGTTTCCACCATGCACTGTGTCGCTGCCTGGAAAACCGCTGCGCTTGGCAAACTGCCTGCAAGTTGGGCCACACTTGTGACCGCGGTGTTGGTCCTGGGCGCGGCCCTTCCCGCGTTGCACGCAGCGGACGATCCCCGGATCGAGACGCTTTCACGGTTGGTTCGGGACGACTCGCCACGCGTCCGGGTCGAAGCCCTGCGGGCCCTGGCGAAAATTCCTTCGGCACGATCGGCGGAGCTGGCGCTCAGCGTGTTGGACCGTCCCATGGATTCGAACCTCGATTACGCCCTCTGGCTGACGATCAACGACCTGGCCGAGCCGTGGATCGCGGCGGTCCAGACCGGGGCCTGGAAGCTGGAGGGACGGGAGCGCCAATTGGAGTTTGCGATGAAGGCATTGAAGCCGGATCAGGTCGCCCGTGTGCTCGGGGCGGCGCTGGGTGATCGCCCCATTCCCCGGGACGGTGCGGGTCCATGGATCGAAGTGATCGGGAATGCCGGAACTCCACAGAACCTGCGTACCTTGCTGAATCAGGCCCTGGCTGACGGCTTCGACGCGCCGGCCATGGCGCGGGTCCTAAAGTCCCTTGGGGAGGCGGTCCGGCTTCGGAACGTTCGGCCCGCGGGGGATCTCGCGGGAGTGGCGAGATTCTTCACGAGCCAGGACACGGTGACCCGGACCGAGGCGATGCGACTCGCGGGCCTGTGGAAGGACGTCGGCGGCGCCGTCGGGGAATTGATGAACCGGGTGGGTTCAATGACCGATGCGGGGGCGGCGGAGCGGTTGGTCGCGATGGAGGCACTGCGGCAGATCGGCGGCGATGCAGTAGTCAAGCGACTAGCCGAGTGGGTGGAGACGGGGCGGGATCCGGGACTGCGACGGGCGGCGGCGACCTCCCTGGCGGCCCTGGACGGGTTCCAGGGCTTTCCGGCGGTGGTCGGTGCAGCGGGGACCTTGTCGGAGGAAGCTCAGGCCCTGGAATACTGGCGGGGCATCGTGGGTATCAAGGGTTCGGCACTGCCGCTGCGTGAGGCACTCGAGGGGAAGCATCTGCCGGAATCGGTGGCGCGCGCGGGGATGCGCGTCGCCCGGGAAGGTGGACGCGACGAGATCGAATTGGTGACCGCCTTTGCGACGGCGGGTGGGCTGACGACGGACACGAAGAAGCTCACTGAGGAACTGGTGAAGGAACTCGCGGAGCGGGCGATGGCGAAGGGGGATCCGCATCGGGGCGAGCGCGTCTATCGGCGGACGGATCTGGCATGTACGGTCTGCCATGCGATTGGGGGAGCCGGTGGGAAGGTGGGGCCGGATATGACGAGCATCGGCGCAAGCGCCCCGGCGGATTACCTGGTGGAGGCGCTGTTGCTGCCGAACGCGAAGATCAAGGAGGGCTACCACTCGGTGGTGGTGGAAACGAAGGATGGCGAGGAGTACACGGGCACGGTCGCGCGGGAGACCCAGGAGGAAATTTTCCTCCGCAACGCGTCGGGCCAGGAGGTCGCCGTGGCGAAGGCATCCATCGAACGTCGGGAGATCGGACGGTTGTCGCTGATGCCTTCGGGACTGCTCGAACCCTTGAGTGAACAGGACCGGCTTGATCTGGTGGCCTTCCTCTCCCGGTTGGGGAAGCCCGGGGAGTTCGATGCGAGCCAGGGAGGCGTCGCGCGCGTCTGGTCGGTCGGAAACGTGGTGCATACCGATCTGCAGAACAATCAGGCCGACTGGATCTGGAAGACCGCGCTCACGGAACGTCGGTGGGTGCCGGTGACCACCCTGGTGAGCGGCGACATCAGCCCGGACCTGCTCGAAGCAGCCACCCGGGCGCAGGCATGGACGTCGAAGGTTTCCGTCGTGGCGGCGACCGAGATCCAGCAGGCGACGTCGGGCCGGATCCGATTTCGGTTGAACACGCCGGATGCCGAG
>JBBQIU010000336.1:0-4737 GCA_038325245.1 Verrucomicrobiota bacterium | reverse complement strand
GGCGACGTCAGCGTCTGCGAGAACGAATAAAGGTTCTTTCCCGGCTCCAGCTCGACCGGCTGCGTTCCCAGCAATTGATTGTTCCGATACAGCGACAGGTTCGCCCGCGTGCTCTGGTCGCTCTGCACGAAGATCTTCACCTCAAAGGTCTGTCCCTCCTTCAGCTTGCCAGGCACGACCAACTTCTGGATCAACACATCCCCTCCGCGCTGCGCCCCCAACGGAACCACGTCCACGCTCACCCCCAATGACCGTGCCGCCACCACAGCCTGCAAGGCGTCCCCCGTCGTCTGGTTCCCATCCGAGAACACGACGATCCTCCGTTGTCCTGTCTCCGGAAATGCCGCGGTCGCCAGGCGAATCGCACCGGCCAGATCCGTGCCCGCCGATGAGATCACGGCCTGCACCCTCTGAAGGTCCACGGCCGGATTCACCGCCGATTCGATCGCCGCGTCCGCGCCAAAGACCACCACGCCGCCCTTGTCCACCGACTGCTTCCCGGACGAGGATGTGTTCACGAACTCCCGGGCCGCCTCCTGCTGCCCTTCCGGAATGCTGTCGGACCGGTCGAGCACGAAGAAGATGTTCATCCCCTCCACGGGCAGCCGGTATTGCATGCCCGCGAGCGCCAGTCCGAGCGCCAGGGTCACCGTCAAACGCACGCCCAACGCCGACCAGCGCCGCCATCCCATCAACGAACTATCGGAACGCAGCGAGAGCCGGACGACCCAGGCAAGCGCGAACGCCATCACCACAAGCCACCAGGGATGGGTGAACTGAAACGGCATCGCTTAGCCCCTTCCTCCCCGGCGCACATACTTCAGCACCCGGTGATTCAGCGAGTCCGCCACGTACAGGTTTCCCGCACGGTCCAGGCACAGGCTCCAAGGATTGTTCATCTCGTCCGGCGCCTCACCGGGACCCCCCAGTATCTCCAGCGTCCGGTCGTCCGGTCCGAGAATCTGGACCCGGCTGTTGCCGAATTCGCAGACATACTGCCGCCCGTCCGCGTCCACGCGCACGTCGTAGGGGTAGCTGAATTCCCCCGGCCCCCGCCCCGCCCGCCCATGCGTCCGAAGCAGGCGGCCGTCGAGCGAGAACACCTGGATCCGATGATTGCAGGAGTCCGCCACATACACCTCTCCACCAGGTCCCACCCCGAGCCCCTCGGCCCGATTCAACTGACCCGGCGCCGTCCCGTCCCCGCCGAAACCACCCACGTACTCCCCGGTCTCCAACCGAAAACGTTGGACCCTCTCCTGCCGCCCGTACTCGCTCACGAAGCACGTTCCATCCCCCGCCGATGCGATCGCGCGTGGAAACCACAACTGCCCGGCGTTCGTGCCTTGAACCCCCCATTGCACGGCCAGCCGGCCCTCCCCGTCGTATCGATTCACGCGGTGGTAGTGCGGTTCCACGACGAAGACCCCGCCGCCCGGCGCCGCCTCCATGCCCTTCGCCCGCCCCGCCGTCGTGTCCAGCATCTGCCACAGCAACATCCAACGTCCGTCCGGCCCAAACCGCTGCACCCGGCCCGTCATGTCCACCACGAATAACGAGCCGTGTTCGTCCACCGCCAGGGAACGCGGCTTCGAGAAAAAGCCCGGCCCCGTTCCCCGGGCCCCGATGACTTCCACCCGTTCAAAAAGCGCCGACGCCAGCGGGCGGCTTCCCATTGCGTCTTCTTGCTGGGAGCACCCCGTCCCCACGACGGCCACCCCCACAAGGCACGCCAACGCAGCCCCGCCTCGCGCCCCGGCAACCCGGCGCACCACGCCCCAGATGGCTCGGGGCAGGATCGCCAGGATTCCGAGAAGCACGCACAACGCCGTGACCTGGGCGTTGTGGCCGTAGTGCAACAGATTGAAGATCATCAACCCAAGCGTGTCCCCGCCCGGGGGAACCACGAGAATCTGCGTCTCCACATCCCAGAGGCAAAGCAGGTAAACGACAAACCATGCGCCCGCGATTCCGGAGCCGGAACCCGGCAGGACGACGTGCCGCCACTGCGCCCATCGCCCGGCCCCCGCCAGTTGACCCCACTCCCGCAGCCTCGAATCCGCCGACCGCCAAACCTGCCGCGCCACCAGCCAGCCGACGAAGAGATACCGGATGCCGAGCCCGGCCACCACGAAGGCTCCCGTTCTCTTCAGGGGCTCTAGGAATCCGAACGTCGACAACTCCGCCAGGACGATCCCGGTGAACACTCCCGGAACGACAAACGTCACCGCCATTACCCCGACCCACTTCCGCTCGACCAGCCACAGCGCCATCGCCAAGACGCCCGTCGCAGCCACCGCCGCGTAAAGGATCGTTCGCACCGCCACCGGCCATGCGGCCTGGATCGCCGGCAGGAACTCCGTCCAAGTACGTGCCCGGGCCACCGCCTGGACAATGGGAAGTCCCAGCGCCAGGACCCACACGACCGCCGCGGTCGCCAGGATCGCCCACGTCCAACCGACCCCCAGCCGCTCCCGCAGCAGACCCGGCGACACCGCGGCAACGACTCCGGGCCATGCCCAGCGCCGACGCCCCAGAAGCGCCAACCCCGCCACCAGCAGGATCAGCAGCGGCCAGCATCGCCTCAACGCGGCCCAGGCGTCGAACCGGGTCGAGTATTCCACCCAGACCTCGGCCGGCCAGACCCGTGCCTGGAACAACGCCGGCACACTGAAATTCCCGAGAGCCAGCACGCCGATGATCACTGCAGGCTGCAGGAGGGCGGAACGTGCGCACGGCCAAAGCACCCGCGCCAGCAGAACCCCTCCCCTCAAGGCGGGTTCCGCCTCGAGATGCCGCGAATCGAGCCGGTCCCACGCGCCCAAAAGCAGCAACGCACCGATCGGCCACAGAAGAAGCGCCAGAACACCGCTCGACACGGCGATGGGCATCCAACGGTCCGAAGCCTCGCCCAGTCCCACGCGCCACGCGCCGGCGAACCCGACGTGCTCCATCCACATCCCCGACACAAAGAACGCCGGCAACGCCAGCGTCAACAGCGCGGACCCCACCACCCAGCGTCGCCCCCTTTGACCCAGTAACTGCCCGGCAAGCGCCGCAGGAACTGCCAGAACCAGGGCAAGTACCGTCGTGAACACCACGAGGACCACGCTGTTCTGGAGCAGTTCGAAATTCATGGGCTATCGAACGAACGTCTCCCGCATCCAGTCCAGGGAGGTCTCGAATTCCGTCAGCAACCCGGACCACTGCTCCTCCGTCAACGCGCTGGCATGGCCAGCCGGCACACCTTCCACCGCGATCGCTCCTTCGGCAGCCAGACGCCCGTATACCCACGGCCCTGACAGGAACTCCGTCAGACGAAGCGCCACGTCCCGCCGTTCTGTCCCGGCCACCAACGCCGCCGCATTGGGCAGCTCCAATCCCTCGCCGGCCGGCAACGGCACCGCCTTGACAGGCAAACCTTCCCGCTTGCCGAACGCGACATCGTCCGAATCCGTCAATCCCACGACCGCGTCCCCGCGCCCGACCAGACGCACCACGACCGAGTTCCCATCCACAACCAGGGGACGGTTCGCCGCCAGTGCCCGGCACCATTCCTGCCACGCCGCCTCCCCCCATCGCTGGCGCAGCGCCAGGAAATGCGTCGTCGTCGCCCCAAACACCGGGTATGCGATCGCCACCCGCCCCCGCAATGCGGCGTTGGTCAATGCCGCCAACCGCGGTTCCCCGCCCCACGCCACCTCCGCGTTGGTCCGCACCACGAACACCCGTTGGCGGGCTCCAAAGGTCTTCCAACCCCGCTCCAGGATCCCACGCTCCGCGAGCTGTCGGGTCCGCATCTCCTCATTGCTCCACCAGACATCCGCCTGCGGTCGCGCCGACTCCGCGATCAGGCGATTCGCCAACCCCACGGTCTTGGTGGCCTCGCTGTCATAAAGCGCCCGCACCTTCACCCCTTCGGTCCGTTCGAATTCCGCCAGGATGGGCTCGGCGAAGACGCGGTCCTGGGCGGCATAGACAACCACCTCCGGACGGCGCGGACCGCATCCCGCCACCACGACCACCGCCATCCACACGCCGATCCAACGGAGGAAAATCCCTGCCACCGGGTCCCGCTTGCCTCCGACACCCTTCGCCCTACCCATGAACCGAAGCCGCCCTGGAGGGTTCCGCTCCGTCGGAACCTGTTGAACTCTACCCCCAACCCAATCCTCGGCGCTGACGGAGTGGCGCCCTCCATCGCACGGTTCATGGCCGCAATACGTGTCCAAATTTTGGAACAGGTCCCTCTCCATGCTCGTGTCCGTTCTCATGCCGTGCGTCGATGGTAGAACCACCACTCGAACAAAAGCACCGCCATCGCAGCGGCGCCCAGCCATCGCCAGATTTCCATGTTCGCACTCCGCATCGTCGTCGCCGCCGTGCCTCCGAATCGCCCCAACTCGATCTCGGCCCGGGGTGTGGAATCGCTTTCCTGCACGTCCAGGGCTCGGACGACAACCGCCGTCTCGTTCGTTCCCCACCGCACCCCGTAACGCCCCTGCCGGTCCGTCCCCCCAAAGACCAGTTCGCCAAGACCCCGATCCACGTCCACCGTCTGCCATGCCCCACCCGGCGGCTGCACCTCCGCGGACGTCGTGCCGACCGGAAGCTCCAACCGGATCGGTTCACCCGCGCGGATGTTCCGCCTCTCCGCCCTCGCGGTGGCCGGGTTCAGCCATTCGACCGCATTCGCCACGAACATCGGAAACGACACGCGCAACGGCCAGTTGCTGT
>JBBQIU010000335.1:0-4743 GCA_038325245.1 Verrucomicrobiota bacterium | reverse complement strand
ACGCTCCATAACCACGGGTACCCAATCAAACCGGGTCGAACCCCCCGGCCCGTTGGCCGATTAAAATTCGGAGACCACGATCGAATGGATTCCACCACTGCTCGTGATCTTGCCGGTCACTCTCACCTGCGAGTCGTCGGTGACCCTCTTGGAGGCCGAGTCGCGCGGAACCGTGGATCTCGTGCGCGTCGGGTCAATCCGCTCCGGCAATCCGCTCGCCTCCCGGCGTTCGGCGACATCCCTGTCGTCCGTACCCCGAACGGGCAGGCGGTCAGGCGCTTCAGTGCGGAGCGTGGCCCAATTGGAGCTGCCATCGGTCATCATGCGCCAGGCGGAGAGATAGGTCGTCTGGCCGGAGGTGTCATCGCCGAAGACGAGGATGAAAGCCTGTCCACCCTGGGAAGGGGGGTTGGCTGTGGGTTCACCCGATTTCGTCTCCGCAACGGGGATCTGTCCGAAGCTGGGACGAGGGGTAAGCGACTGTGCATCGGGCACGGGACCCTGCGGAATGATCAGGACGAGGGCCTGGCCCGGAGACGGGTCGCGACCCAGCCGACTAGCGCTGCCGTCCGCCGAGGGGGCCAACCGGGACCCCCGTCTGTCTGCTTGATAGCCGGGGTTCGGCGCCAGCGATTCGATGCGATCCCGGCCATCCACCGCCAGGATTCTGGCCGGAGCTCCCGGGGCTGTCGAAGCGCCAACCGCCGACGTCGGCAGCGTGGAGTAGGTGTTGGTTGAAGCGACCTGGGCTTCCTTCGCCAGGTAGTCGTAAAGGGTGATAAGCCTGCCGGTCACGCCCTTGCTTCCGTCCTCGTTGCGGAAGTCGACGCGTGCGGGCTTCAGGTGTTCTTCACCGAAAGCCCCGGGGGAATTCAAAGACAGGGCGACGGCAACGGCCGCCGCGGAAATGATGGGAGCTCGCATAGGGGTATAGGGGGATGGGGAATCGGGATCCAGTTCAGGTTTCGGCGGTTGCCGGGGTTTGTCCCCCCCCAGTCAACCGAGTGGAACATACGCGTGCTCCGTTCCTCGCTATATGGGGTGTTTACCCCCGGTTATTTACCCCATGGACTATCGGATATGAAGAGGCGCTCCGGGCCCCATGGGGACGTCGAATCCGATCCAGACCAGCAGCAGGAGGACCCAGCCTATGAGGAACACAATTGAGTAGGGAAGCATGAGCGCGATCATCGTTCCTACTCCGGCCTTCGGATCGTACTTCTGGGCGAAAGTGAGGATGAGCGGGAAGTAACTCATGAGGGGCGTGATGATATTGGTCACACTGTCCCCGACCCGGAATGCTCCCTGAACAAGTTCCGGGGAGTAGCCCAACAGCATGAACATCGGGACGAAAACCGGGGCGAGAAGCGCCCACTTGGCCGAGGCGCTCGAGATGAGAATGTTCACCAGGGCGGCGAATAACACGACGGCCACCATGAGCACCATTGGGAGGTCCTGCAGGCGGAGGTGCTCGATGAGTCGGGCGCCGCTCACCGCGGTGATCACGCCAAGATTCGTCCAGGTGAAGTAGGCGATGAACTGTGCCGCAAAGAACGCCAGCACGATGAAGGACGCCATGGATTTCATGGTGGCGGTCATCCCGGCAACAACGTCGTGATCGTTGCGAAGCGTCCCGGCCACCCAGCCATAGGCGACGCCCGGCAGAAACCCGAAGAGAAAGATGAACGCGGCGATCCCCACCATGAACGCAGATTGGGCGAAGGCGGGATTCTGGCGGTTGACGAGGAACCCGTCGGCCGGCAGTACGCCCCAAAGCACAACGCCCGTGAGACCGGCCACGGTGAGGCCCGCCGCCCATAGTCCCCGCCGCTCCGCAGGCGCCAGCGGCTTCAATTCGTCACGGCCAGCCGATCCCTGGTAGTCGCCGAGCCGGGGAGCCACGATCCGCTCCGTGACCCAGGTTCCCGCGGCGGTGACGATGAAGGTCGAGACGAACATGAAGTAGTAGTTTGCCGTCGCGTTCACCTGCCGTGTCGGTTCGATAATCTGGGCGGCCCCCTCGGAGAGCCCGGCGAGCAGGACGTCGACCGAGCCGATGAGGAGGTTGGCGCTGTATCCGCCGGAGACGCCCGCGAACGCGGCGGCGAGACCTAGGAGGGGGTGTCGTCCGAGGGTGTGATACAGGGAGGCCGCCAGCGGAATGAGCAAGACGTAACCCACCTCGCTGCCCGCGTTCGACATCACGGAGGCGAAGACCACCATCGGCGTGATCAGCCGACGGGGAGCCCCAAGAACCAACCACCTCAACGCGGCCCCGAGAAGTCCCGAGTGTTCCGCCAGCCCGATGCCCATCAGGCACGCCAGCGAGATTCCCAGTGGCGGGTACGCAAGGAAATTCCGGACGAGTTCGGTGATCATCCGCTGTCCGCCCTCGACGGTGAGCAGATTGACAACGGTGACCGGATTCCCTGTGGCCGGGTGGACGACCTGTAGACCGGCGGCGGAGCCAATGGCCGAAACCAGGATCACCAGACCAGCCAAAAGGACAAACAGCGTGGCCGGATGGGGCAGGGCATTACCGGCCCGTTCCACGCCCCCCAGAAAGCGTTGGAACCTGTTCGGTAACGGTGGATTTGTGGCGGGGCAGTCAGTGGCGGGGGCCATGCGGCCGGAAGGTAATTCGACGACCCCGGATTTGCGAACTCGGTTCCCGGGGAATCGGTCTCCGGGCATTCCAAAGCGGTCGTCACGTCTGCCCGACGTGGAGAGCTGCCTCGGAGACGCCGGTGGGACGGCCTGCGTCGCGTTGGTCCTTTCGCGACCGGACCACGAGAGTGCGCAGGATTGTGTCCAGTGTGGCGTCGAGTTCCTTACCGATGTCCTCCGCGAGAAATCGGAGCACGAAGTATCCGTTCTCCTGGAGAAGGGCGTCCTTCCGGCGATCCCGGCGGCCTTTTGCTCATGCCGAAGTTCACCCCGGAAGGTCGCGGCCAAGGGTCTGCCACGAAACCGCTCATCGCGGACGACTGTCTTGACCCCGAGCGAGCGCATGAGTGCCTTTTTTGCGGAGCCAGGGACCGACGATTGACAGGATCGGCCGCCGTGAGAGTGGCGATCGATTCGCCCAGGATAGGAAGGTGGAGGGCCTGGTCCGTACGATCCTGGATCATATTCGGAGACTAGGTCCGGCGCTTGGGTGGCGACAAGGGTTGATCGGACCCGGGAACCTTCCAGCCAGGACGCGCCCTTCGAGAATCAGAGGTCCAGAACCTGAAGGTGTTTGGCGAAAACCAGGTTCCTTCTCTGCGCTCTCTGCGTTCCCTGTGGTCTAAGTCCAAACGGGCATGCCTCCAGGCCCCCGTGAATGCGACGGACTTGAGCGCCGGACGGGGAGGGATTTGCCACAAAGAACGCAGGGAACGCAGAGACTTGGAAGGCCGGGATCGCCTTCCCAGGTCCACCCATCCCCCCGAAGGGCGAAAAAACGGGCGAGGCGCACTCCTGGGAATGCATCATCCCCTTCCTCCGCAATGGGTTATCCGTATTGAAGGACACGTCCTAACCTCCAGCCCTTCGAATCAGGGAGTGATGAACGCCCGGTAAAAGCGTTCGGTCCCGGATGCCGATGCCGTTTCATCCGTGTGGCTCCAGAGGCTGGTGCTCGGAGTTCCCGTGGCGACCGTGGTCCAATTGGGGACGGCGAGGGTCGAACTGCTTTGCAGAGTGAGAGGAGCGTAAGGAGTTGTGCTGACGACGACAGTCACGGCGTTTGCGGTCGTTCGGGAGATATCGGTGAACCGCGGCGCAGCGGGCGTGGGCAGGCTTCCACCCTCACCGTTGAAAGTGACTCCGGCGGAAAAGGCGAGGGCCCGGCCTTCCATCCGGCTGCTGGTATCCATCGTGACACTTTGATCCGCCAGGATGGTTCCCTTGAAAACGGCGAACGTCCCGATCGTCGCCGACGTGCCTACCTGCCAGAAAATGTTCCTGGCCTGTGCGCCGCCGACCAGGACGACCTGAATCGTGCTGGCGACTTGGAGATCGGAGGCGATCTGGAAGATCCAGACGTCATTCGGTCCCCCTGTGAGGGTCACGTCCGAGCCGGAGATCAGGGCGGCGCCCGTGAACTTGTAGAGGCCGGGAACCAGGTTCAACCCGCCGAGATTGCCGGCTCCCGGATTCAGGAAGGGACCGGAAGGCACCGGGGTTCGTCCGGCGGCGGCATTGAAGGCAGTGGTTAAATCGCCCTTGGCCGCGAGCAACAGCGCGGGATCAATCACCGCCCCTGCCGGTCCGGTGGCATCGACCGCATAGATTGTTCCGTTCACCTGGGCCTGGGTCAGGTGAATGGCGGATCCCCCGATCGGGCTGGCCCCAACGTCGCCGTTGATGATGCCTCCCCCCGTGGTCGTGACCGCGGCGCCGGCGAGGATGGTGAATCGGGCAGCCGACCTGAGGTCGACGGGATCGGGGCCTGCCGCCTCCGCCCCTGGAAGAGGGGCGAGCATGGCCAGGGCGGCAAAGCCCCAGGCCCATGAGAGGTCGGCTCACGCCGTTCTGGCGCGGGAAGGGGGGGCCTTGGGCGTCCACCGGGCCCGACCCGCGCTGGCCTGGGCGTAAGAGCATCAGGATCCGGATTCCCGTGGGTTGGCGGTGGACGTTCGCGAACGGGTTTGAGCTGGCCTTCCAGGGTTCGCCGTGGGTGGGTGCGCCGTCGGCGGCGAGGGTCGTGGTGGTGGCTGAGGAGGTGGGAGATCGCTTCATGGAGCCCACTGTGGCCGC
>JBBQIU010000334.1:0-4747 GCA_038325245.1 Verrucomicrobiota bacterium | reverse complement strand
TGGGAAGCCTACCGTGAGTTCCTCGCCACACCCGCGCAACGCACCGCGGTAACACGCCCGGTCGCCGCGAAGAACCGTCCCAGGCTCCCTCCCCGACCCTCCCGCGACCACCCTGGAACGTCCGCCTCGCATGCCACTCCTACTCCCTAAGATCGTTCGACGGTCCCCTCCGCGTGTCGGCATCACCCACGGATTCCTGGCCGGATTCCTGGGGATTGTCGCCGCGCTGGGCTTCGATTTCCGCACCGACGCCGCGCCCGCTGCGGAGCGCTGGCTGCCGACCAATACCGTCGCGTACGTGACCCTACGGGATGCCAATGCCGCGCGCTTGGCTTGGAAGTCCCACGCCCCGGGACGCCTCGCATCCGACCCGGCCATGGTGGCATTCCGAACGCACTTCGAAGCCCAGGCAGAACAGGAATTCTGGAATCCAATCTCCCTCCTGGTAGGCCTCCAGGCCGGACAACTTCCGAGCCTCGCTCAAGGCCAGGTCACATTCGCCCTTGTCGATGAATCAACGGGAACCGACGCCCGCCTAATGTTGAGCCATGTGCTTCTCGTCGATTCGGGTTCCAAAGCCCCGGAACTCCAGGCGTGGCTCTCCCACCGAGACCCCAAGGTCCCCACGGTGCCCATCTCCCTCCTTGGCTTCCCCTTCACCGAAGTGCCGCTCGCTCCATTCGCCCTTGAGGAAACCCTCAAGCGACTGCTCCCCGATCCCGATGCCCCCACGCCCCCGCCTTCCCAGGACCTCCAACCCATCTCGTTTTTCGTCGGCCAGAAGGACTCCCTGCTTCTGGCGGGGACTTCCAGCAATGCGCTGCTTAGCATTCTGCACCGACTCCAGACGCCTTCCGCTCCTCCCGAAGCACCCGATTCCGTTTCAGGAACCGCCACCGTCCTCCACGGCAAGCTCGTCGTTCCCCCGTTCCTGCGTTCGCTCTCCGCGAACCCCCTGTCCCTCGGTGTGCTCGCCAACCCGGACGGCGGACCTTCCCTGGCACGAATCGCCTCCGCACTCGGCCTTCCCCAGTTGCGAAACGCCTCGTTCGCGATCCGCTCCGGAACGGAAGGCTGGTTCGTCGATTTTCGACTCGCCATACCCGCCGCCACGCGGCGTGGCCTGTTCGCAATGTTCCCCCTGCCATCCGCCGAATCAGGTCCGCCCTCATTCGTCCCGGCGAACTCACGCGCGTTCACCCGCGTCCGATTCCCTGGGCCGGACGCGTGGAGGGGCCTGGAACGAACGCTTGGCGAGATGGATCCGACCATTCTGGGTGTCCTCCAACTCTTCACGGGGTATGCCGGCAAGACAGACGATGTCGACTTCGATTTTCAAAAGGGAATCATTGATCCGCTCGGCGACGACTGGATGTCCATCACGGTCCCCTTCGGGGCCCCTCGCACCTTCGGAAAGCTGCTGCTGATCGGTTCCCCAAGAGCCCAGGAACTCTTGCACGGCCTGCAACTCGTCGCGTCACCCACCTTTCTCGCCACCTTCTTCCCACCCGACACCGCTCCCCCGAAACGCATCCTTCATTCGGTCCACGGACATCCCGTCACGAGCATCGAGCTCCCCCCCATGCCGTGGCGGGACGGCGCCACCGGTGCCGTCCACTTCGCCAGCCGCGACGGCTACGTCGCCTTCTCCAGCAAGAGCGAAACCCTCGCGGCTTTCCTGGCCACCAATCCCCCTCCCGCGCTGGCCACAAGCCCCGGCTTTCGTGAAGCCGCCAACCACGCCGGGGGGACGGCCGGTGGCTATTTCGCCGTCGCCGACGAACGACAGGCGGCCGCCCAAGCTTTCGAGGAACTCACTCGGTCCCCTCTCGCCTTGTCCGAACACCTCCCCTGGATCGCCATCTCCCCCACGACCACGCGGTTCATCACCGGAATTGAGCGCTGGATGGACGTCAGCCTCCTTCCTCCCTTCGAAAAGGTGGCCCCTCACTTCGGAATCCGGATCACGAGCGGAAAGTCGACATCCGAAGGCTTCGAATTCACCACCTTCCGTCCCGCACCGCCAACCCGATGAATCAACCCTTTCCAGTTCCAGCTTGAATCAGAAGAGCCCCTCCGTCGAAATCCCCCCCACGTTTCCGTTTATGCACCTGGCGGACATTCTCAGCGCAACGCAGATCATCCCGGAAATGCGGGCATCCAACCGCTGGGAGGCGATCGACGAACTCGTCCAACAACTCGTGATCGCTGGACGCATCGCGCCGGAACACCGTCAAGACATCTCTGGCGTCGTCAAAAAGCGCGAACAGTCGATGAGCACCGGCATCGGCTTCGGCGTCGGAATCCCCCATGCCGTCTCCGACCTCGTCTCCGAGGTCGTCGGGGTCCTCGGTCGCTCCTCACAGGGCATGCAGTTCGAGGCGCTCGACAATCAGCCCGTCAAGCTCGTCATCCTCTTCCTCGTCCCGCAGGGCCAGTTCCAGAAACACCTGCACACCCTCTCCAATATCGCGAAAAATCTGCACAACGCCGACTTTCGCAACGCCCTCGCCACCGCGCCCGACGCCGAAAGCATCTATCGCGTCATTGCGTCGATCCGCACCACCAAGTGATCTGACCCGGCCGCCCCTCCCCCGCCCGGCCCACGCCCCGTCCGGATGCCGCGCCTTCGCCCCTTCCGCCGATGCTGATCCCCAAGCTCCAAGCCTCCCTTCATCACGCCGTCGCCCAGGTCCTACCGGACGCCGACCTCACCCGCGTCCTCCTCCGCCCCTGCTCCAATCCCCTTCACGGCGATTACGAAACCACCGCCCTGATGGGCCTCGCCAAGGAGCGAAAACAAAACCCGCGCCAACTCGCCTCCGACGTCCTTGCCCAACTCCACGTCGAAGACCTCTGCGAGTCCGTCACCCTTTCGGGCGGCGGCTTCCTCAACTTCCGCCTTCGCCCTGACGCCATCGGCGCTGCCGTCGCCGCCGCCGCGCGGGGGGAACACCTGTTCCACACGCCCGCCGCGTCGCCACGGACAATCATCATCGACTTCAGCAGTCCCAACGTCGCCAAGCCCCTGCACGTCGGTCACATCCGTTCCACCTTCCTCGGCGATTGCCTCGCGCGCGTCTTCCGTGCACTGGGCCACCACGTCGTCACCGACAATCATATCGGCGACTGGGGTACCCAGTTCGGGATGCTCCTTGTCGGATGGAAAACCCTGCTCGATCGCGCCGCCCTCGAAGCCGATCCCATCGCCGAAATGGAACGTCTTTACCGGTCCGTCAGCGCACGCTGCAAGGAGGACCCCTCCACCCGCGACGCCGCCCGCGCCGAACTCGTCCAACTCCAGGCTGGCGATTCCACCAATCTCGCCATCTGGACCGAAATGCAGCGCCTGTCCCAGGTGCAGTTCGACCACATCTATGCCCGGCTCGGGGTCCGGTTCGACCACACCCTCGGCGAAAGCTTCTACAACCCCCGTCTCCCCGGCGTCGTCGAAACCCTCGTCCGCCAGGGCGTCGCGCGCACCACGGAAGGCGCCATCGGCATCTTCAGTGAGGGAATCCTACCCCCCAAGGAAGACCCCCTCCTCATCCACAAAGACGGCGAGTGGCAGGCCAATCCGTTCCTGATCCGCAAATCCGACGGCGGCTTCAACTACGCGACCACCGACCTCGCGACGCTCCAGTACCGCCTCGACACCTGGAACCCCCAGGAAATCCTCTACGTCACCGACGGCCGCCAGCAACTCCACTTCCGACAACTGTTCGCCGCGTTCCGCCGCACGCATCCAAACCATCCCGTCCGACTCGAGCACGTCTGGTTCGGATCGATCCTCGGAGAGGACGGGAAGCCGTTCAAGACCCGCTCCGGCGACACCGTCAAACTGGCGGATCTCCTGGATGAAGCCGAGCAAAGGGCCCTGAGGATCATCGCCGCGAAAAACCCCGAACTCTCCGAAGACGAACAGCATGCCATTGCCCGCCGCGTCGGGCTTGGTGCCGTCAAGTACGCCGATCTCGTCCCCAACCGGCAGAGCGATTACGTCTTCAGTTGGGACAAAATCCTGGCTTTGAACGGAAACACGGCCCCCTACCTGCAATACGCCTACACGCGCACACGCAGCCTCCAACGCAAGGGCGCCGAAGTGGGATCGCCTTCCGACCTCCCACCGTCCCTGCCATTCTCCGCCCCCGAGGAACTGGCCCTGGCCCGGCACCTTCTCAACTTTGGGCACACCCTTGAGGCCGTCGCTGTCGACTACCGCCCTAATTTCCTCTGCAACTATCTCTATGACCTCGCCGGTCGCTTTTCACAGTTCTGGGAAAACTGCCCGGTCCTCAAGGCCGAAGACCCGGCCATAAGAGCCAGTCGCGCCGCCCTTTGCGACGTCACGTCCCGCGTCCTGCGCCACGGCCTCGAACTACTTGGCATCGAAACCCTTGAACGGATGTAAACGCGACCTCAGAAACGCGCCGCCGTTTGACCCACCAATCCCGGAGTGCTAGCTTCCGGCCTGCTGGAATATGAACGAAACCATCGCCGCAGAACCTGTCGTCCAACTCTCGGAATCCGCCGCCCGCGAAATTCAAGCCATGGGGGAACGTGACCCGTCCCAGGCCGGCAAGCACCTTCGCGTCTTCGTCGAGGCCGGCGGCTGTTCCGGCCTCCAGTATGGCATGGTCTTCGACGAAGACCGTCCCGGAGACATCCGTCGCGAATTCCATGGTGTCCCCGTGCTGGTCGATGAGTTCAGCGCCAGTTACCTCACGGGAGCGGTCGTTGATTTCTC
>JBBQIU010000333.1:0-4757 GCA_038325245.1 Verrucomicrobiota bacterium | reverse complement strand
ATAGCCGGTCGCGCTCTGCGAAACCCGGTTTCCCGACTGTGCTTCGCCGCCATGGACATTCATGGGGAACTTCTCGTCGTTGTCCCCGGTATAGAGATGAACGGCCAGCATGAGCTGCTTCGTGTTGCTCAGGCACAAGATGCCCTGCGCCTTGGATTTCGCCTTGCCCAGGGCCGGCAAAAGCATGCTCGCCAGAATCGCTATAATCGCGATGACGACGAGGAGTTCGATGAGCGTGAATCCCCGATCATTTCGGGGCTTCGAGGTTCGATGGAAAGATTGCATGGGCTTGTCAGCGGAGTTCACTCGGGTGATTTCCTCTTTTCAACCACGGCACGCCCTCCCCTCGCAAGCCTGGAATCCACGCGTGCCCTCATTCGCACAGCCTGTGCCCCCCAACGCCCAAGGCCCAAGCCGCCGGCCGCTCGCGCCGCGGAAATATCTCACTGAATCAATGCCCCGCTCGTTAGTGTCCTGCGACGGAACACTCTGTCACTGCTGCAGGCGTACAGCCAGGCATGGCCGGCACCCCCGAACGCGCAACTGACGGTTCCCTTCTCCTGCGGCCTCGAAATCACCCCGCCCATCCGCCCGCCCGCGTCAAACACCTGGATGCCGACATGCGACGTCACATAAATCCGCCCCGCCGCATCCGTTGTCGCGCCATCACCTCCGCTGTCCGCCTTGCCAACCGGGGTGCGCAACTCCGCCAGACGCTCGCCGCCCTTCAGGGAACCATCCTCCGCGACCAGAAAATTCCACACGTTCGTTCCGCCATACTCGCTCACCCACAGTTGTTTCTGGTCCGGGCTGAGCGTGATCCCATTGGGCTTGTTGATCCCGCCCGCCACCACCGGCGGACGCGCCATATTCCGGGCCGACAACGGCACCCGCACCACCGCCCCGGCACCCGTATCCGTGAAGTACAGGAACCCATTGCGCGCCACGGCGAGATCATTGGGCTGCACATTCACGGCCAGGGTCTCCACCGCCTTCGTCGCCCCATCAATCCGCACAATCCGCTTCACGTTATTCGTCCCCTCGCCCTGCACACAGGCGTACAACATCCGGTCCGCACCCCACTTCATCCCGCTGACCTTCGGGCCGTCCCGCAACCATACTTCGGGCGCCCCCCCCGCCGCAGGCACCCGATACAACACGCCCCTCGGCAGATCGGAGAAATAGAAGTTCCCGTCCGCGTCGGACCCCGCGGCATCCGTGAACGCGTAGCCGCTTCCCACCAGTTCCCAATCCCCGGGTTGTACCCCGTCGGGAAGCACCTTTGATTCAGCGAAACTGAATTCCAGCACCCTGCCCTCGGGTGCGTCCGGGCCGCGCTCCCTGGATTCCGGGCCGAGAACGTAGTCATCCGCCGCCCGCACCCAACCCGATACCAACAAGAGGCCGCACAAGACGAGACGTGGGGAAAGCATTCCGGGAGTCTCCCCAGTTGGCTTCATCGTGCAAGTCCGGGGAACGGTCGGCCTAAAATTCCTCGCCCCGCGGCGAACCGGCTTCGCATAGTCCAAGCCGGCGCATGTTTGATTTCATACAGCGTCTCTGGGGTTTGACGCGTCCGTACCGGGGGCGCCTCGTCCTGGGGATCTTCTTCGGCTTTGCGGCCGGGATCATGGAGGCGGCCGTGCCCGCCGTGATCTCGCTGGTGTTTGCCCTGATCTTTCCGGAGAGCGGCGCCGCCATGATGGGCTCCAGGATCGAGAGCCTCCGTGCCTACTTTCCGTCGATCGCCGACGCCCTCAGTGGTTGGCTTCCAGGCATTCGCATGGATCAGGACGGCCTCTCCATCGGCTCCGTGGTGGTGGTCGTCTCGCTGCTGCCCGTGTTCATGTTCCTCCGCGGCACCGTCGGCTACCTCAACGCCTATCTACTGAACTGGGTCGCCGTCCACACCCTCGCCGACTTCCGGTCCCGCCTCCTGGCACACCTCCTCAGCCTGCCCATTCGCGTGCTCCAGCGATTCGGCACCGGCGAACTCATGTCCCGGCTTAACAACGACGTCTCGGCCCTCCACAACGCGCTCGCCAATTCCTTCGTCTCGCTCGTCAAGGACCCCGTCGCCCTGATCGCCTTCATCGCGTACCTAGCGTTCGAGTTCCGCAGCCTCACGCTCGCGGCCGTTGTTGTCTTTCCGGTCTGCGTCATCCCGGTCGTGGTGTTCGCCCGAAAACTGCGCAAAGCGATCGAACGGCTACAGAACGACGCGGCCGAGGTCAGCCAGGTCACCCACGAGACCCTCTCCGGCGTCTGGCTCGTCAAAGCCTGCAACCTCGAACCCGTCATGGTGGAACGGTTCGACCAAAAACTCGCCGGCTATAACAACCGCTGGATGCGAGCCACCCGCGCCAGCGAGCTTCCCGGGCCCCTCATCGAGTTCGGTGGCACCATCGGCCTCGCTGTCCTCCTCGGATTCGTCGCGCTTCAGGGCGATGGCCGGACGTCCGCAACAGCTTTCTTCACCTTCGTCCTCACCATCATCCTGCTCTACCAGCGAATCCGTTCCCTCATCAAACTCCAGAACCTCCTCATCCAGGCGCGCGCCGCCAGCCGCCGGGTCTTCGAAATCCTCGACACACCCTCCGATCTCAACGACCCGCCCCAACCCCGCCCCATCCGCGCCGCCGGCGCCGATATCCATTTCGAAAACATCGAGTTCGCCTATGAGGGAAAACCCGCCCTTCAGGGGATCAATCTCGTCATCCCCGCCGGACAAATGGTCGCCCTCGTCGGACCCAGCGGCGCCGGAAAAACCACTCTCGCCAACCTCCTCCTCCGCTTTCACGACCCCGGCCAGGGCCGTGTTCGCATCGGCGACACCGACCTCCGCGAGGCTTCCCAAAAAGACCTTCGCAACCAGATCGCCGTCGTCGGTCAGGACGTCGTCCTCTTTCACGACACCATCCAACACAACCTCGAGCTCGGCCGACCCGGCGCCACTCGGAAGGAAATCGAAACGGCCGCCCGCCACGCCTACGCCCATGACTTTATCGTCCAGAAACCCCTCGGCTACGACACCGTCGTCGGCGAACGGGGCTCCACCCTCTCCGGCGGTCAGCGCCAACGCCTCGCGATCGCCCGGGCCCTCCTCCGCGATGCGCCCATCCTGATCCTCGACGAAGCCACCAGCGCCCTCGACACCGAAAGCGAGCGCTTCGTCCAATCCGCCCTCGAAACCCTGATGCAAGGCCGCACCAGCCTCTGCATCGCGCACCGGCTGTCCACCATTCAACGCGCGGATCTCATCGTCGTCATGGATCAGGGCCGGATCGTCGACCAGGGAAGCCATGAGGAACTGCTCACCCGCGGCGGTCTTTACCGCCGGCTTTACGACCTTCAATTCCACGAATCCAAACGTCCCGAGGAAGTTCTGCCATGAACCGAACGCCCCCCTTTCTCACCGATCGAACCCCAGACTCCCGGCCTCCCGGTTGCACCGGCCTCCCGCCCTCCATAAACCCACCCCGCCGATCGGCGTCGGTCCAACCCACGTGCCACCACTGGCCCGCCGTAGCCGTCGCCGCACTCTTCCTCCACGCCGGATGCAGCTCCCCGGACCCCACGTCCCGCGAACGTCCCGCGAACACAGTGATCGCCAGCAAGGGCGGTGGCCTCATCACCGTCGCCCCCCCGGCGGACCCGCCGGCACGGACCAACCGTGCCGAGACGGATCCCCTCATCCTGCCGACAAGCGGCCGAATCCATTCTGTCCATCCCGGCCTGCAATTCGTTGTCGTCGACTATACCCTGGGCGGAATTCCGTCGTTCCAATCCCTCCTCCCCGTCTATCGCGGCGACCAAAAAGTGGGTCAGATCCGGCTCACCGGCCCGGAACGCAACGGCTTCGTCGCTGCCGACGTGGATGAAGGACTCCTCCAGGTCGACGACGAAGTCCGGATTCACTGATGGATCAGGAGCCGGGGTTTCCCCCGGGCTACCGGAGTTTGGCCATTCTTCCGGTCTGGAATCCCAACGGGATTCCGTCCCGAAGCCCAGGGTTGGACCGCGAAGCGGGCCTACCCTGGGTAAACGACCTTCAATCCATCAACCCCAACGGGGTTACGTCCCGATGGCCAGGGTTGCGAAGAACGGGGCTACCCTGGGTGCGAACGGCATCCAGAAGGGCTGCCCAATGCGGAGAGGTCGAAAGTCTGCGATTGAAGGGACGCAACCCCATCGGGGTTGTGGGTCATTCCGCCATCCCACCCAGGGTAGCTCGTTCCTCGCAACCCTGGGCTTTGGGACGCAATCCCTTCGGGATTGGGAAATGCCCCCGAGCACGTTATGTAGATCGATCAGGGCTTCGCCTTGGGCTATCTCATGCCTCCCCGCCTGAGGACGGCCGGCCAGAAACGGCCAAACTCCAGGAGCCGGGGTTTCCCCCGTCTAAGCCTCCTCGCCGCTCGGCGAGAGCTTGGGAACCTTCTGGTGGTGGTAGGGACTCGAGAGATTGAAATAGATCCCGCACAAAGGCCGCGCGACTTCCGTCTGACTGAGAATCACGGTCACCTGGCGATCCAGCGCGATGCCGTGCCGCAACCCCGCCCCTCGATTCTCGAAGGCCCGGATGGCCTTCTCCACCAACGACTGCAGGGCCTTCTCAAGGTCCGCCGGCGTCTTCTCCAGGCACACCACGTAGCGGTCGTAGGTGCGCAGGGCCTCCGCGATCTCGGCCTTGAAGGTCTCAGTGGTCACGCCGGAAAGTAAAAAAACCCGCACCGCGAATGCAAAACGAGAAATGC
>JBBQIU010000332.1:0-4784 GCA_038325245.1 Verrucomicrobiota bacterium | reverse complement strand
AAGAGACGGGACGGAAGGGCGTGGAAGGGTCTGAAGTCCGAGGACACGGTGGCGGGCAGGACCTCGCAGCTCACCCTTTGCGGCAAGACCAATGTCCTGACGTACGCCTTCGATCTCTGGTGGCGGGCTTTCCAGGAGATGGCGCCGGGCCATCCGACGGTGAAGACGGACTACGCGCACGTGGACGCCATCTGCATGTGGTTCGTAAAGAACCCGGAGTGGTTCGACGTGATCGTCACGGACAACATGTTTGGCGACATCATCACGGATCTCGCCGCGATGATCCAAGGCGGGCTTGGAATTGCCGCGGGCGGCAACATCAACCCCGAGGGGACTTCGATGTTCGAGCCGATGGGCGGCAGTGCGCCCAAGTACACCGGCCAGAACGTCATCAACCCCCTGGCCGCCATCAACGCGGCGGGGATGATGCTGGATTTTCTCGGGGAAAGCGCGGCAGGGCTCGCGATCGAGAACGCGGTGATCGAGATCGTGAACACGCGGATCCAATCGCTCGCCGCGGGCCGGATGGGCCACAGCACGACGGCGGTGGGCGACCTCGTTGCGGCCGCGCTCTAGACCGGAACGATTCCGTCAGGGCGCACGCGAAGGCGCGAAGAATGCACAGATAGCCGCGACGGATTTTGGAACGGGGGCATTCGGGAAAGACGACATTCCGCCTTCCAGTGTGAGGGCTTCGGGACATTGGCTTGTCGCAGATGGGTTGGGGTACATGAAGCCTTGTGGACAGCCGCTTGGGGATGACGCCCGGAGTTCTGCGTCCGGCGACATCCCGTTTGCGGAGCGGTTGGCGGCGTTACGGAAGGCGCTGGGCGGGATGCGCGATCCCCAGGAGCGCCTGGCCTGGGTTGTGGACCAGGCGCGTCGGCGCCCGCCTTTTCCTCCAGACCAGAGGACCGAGGACCGACTCGTGAAGGGTTGCGCGGCGCGGCTGTGGCTGGTGGCGGAATTGCAGTCAGACTCCGGGCGGTGCCGATTCGCCTGCGATTCCGATTCAGCGATCCTCAAGGCGGCGGCGGGGATGCTGGCCGATCTCTACGATGGGTTGCCACCCGACGACGTCTGGTCGGGCGAACCGGTGTTTTTGGTGGAGACTGGATTGCTCGGCCAACTGACCGAGAACCGACGTCGCACCATCCTCCGCGTGCGCGAGGCGATACGCGAGTTTGCCGGCCGCCATCGATCCGGTTAGGAACGGCCCGTCGATGCGCCTTTTCGACGCCCACAACCATCTTCAGGACGAACGGTTCGCCGGACGCCAGGACGACCTGGTGGCTCTGTGCCGCAGCATCGGCGTGGCGCGGATGGTCGTGAATGGCTCCGCCGAATCCGACTGGGGGGCGGTCGCCGAGTTGGGGCGACGCCATCCGGACCTCGTGATCCCCGCATTTGGCCTGCATCCGTGGTACGTCCACGAACGCACAGCGGGGTGGAGGGACCAATTGGAGCGTCACCTGGATACGATGCCGGAAGCGGTGATCGGGGAGATCGGTATGGATCGCTGGATTCTGGATTGTCCGCCGGCGGCGCGGGCGGGGATTTCACCGGAATTGGCCACGCATCAGGTGGCGCCACTGGCCGAGCAGGAGTTGGTTTTCGGGGAGCAGATGCGGATCGCCGCGGAACGGAACCGGCCGGCCAGCCTCCATTGTCTCCAGGCCTGGGGAAGGCTTGAGGAGCAGTTGCGGACGGGGCCAAAACCGGCGTGCGGATTTCTCCTGCACAGCTACGGAGGCCCGGCGGAGATGGTGAAGTCTCTGGCCGGGCTTGGAGCGTATTTCGGGTTCCCGGGCTACTTTCTTCACGAAAGGAAGGCGCGTCAGCGCGAGGCGTTTCGCATGGTTCCTGAGGATCGATTGCTGGTGGAGACCGATGCGCCCGACCAGCGATTGCCGGCGACGGACGAACTGGGGCGCGTCCTGGATGGGAAGGTTGGCGGGGAGGAGGAGGGCGTCGCCCTGGTGGGCCCAGACGGGCGCCCGCTTAATCACCCGGCGAATCTCCGTCTGGTGTACCGCGGGCTGGCGTGGGTGCGGGGGACGGAGGTGGAAGGGCTGGCGGGTCGGGTGGAGGTGAACTTTGGGAGGTTGTTTGGGCTGAGTCACCCCCCCAGGTAGGCCGAGCGCACCTGCGGATTCGACCGCAGTGCCGTCGAGGCGTCCTCGAGGGTGATGCGACCGGTTTCGAGGACGTAGCCGCGATGGGCGACTTCGAGGGCGAGATTGGCGTTTTGCTCGACCAGAAGGACGGTGATGCCGCGCTCGCGGTTGATCTCGGAGATTTTGGCGAAGATGGTTTTGACGAGGAGCGGGGCGATGCCGAGCGAGGGTTCGTCGAGCATGAGGAACCGGGGTTGGCCCATGAGGGCGCGTCCGATGGCGAGCATCTGCTGTTCGCCGCCTGAGAGGGTTCCGGCGATTTGGCGGAGCCGTTCCTTGAGGCGGGGAAAGAGGGTGAAGACGTACTCGAGTTCGCGGGCGATGGCGGCGCGGTTCCGTTGGAGGTAGGCGCCCATGAGGAGATTCTCGTGGACGCTGAGGTTCGCGAAAACCATGCGTCCCTCGGGCACGTGGCCAAGGCCGAGACGGACGATCTCGTGCGCGGCAAGGTTCGCGATGGGTTGCCCATCAAAGACGATGGTTCCGCTTCGGGCGCGAACGAGTCCGGAAAGGGTGCGGAGGGTGGTGGTCTTCCCGGCCCCATTGCTGCCGATGAGCGTCACGACCTCGCCGGGGGCGACACGCAATGAGATGCCGTGCAGCACGTTGATCGCGCCGTAGTTGACGTGGAGATCCCTGACTTCGAGCAGGCTCACGGTTCCAGGGCGTGTTCTTCGCCAAGGTAGGCTTCGATGACCTTGGGATTGCGGCGTATCTCGGCAGGGTCGCCCTCTGCGATCTTGACCCCGTAGTCGAGGACGGCGATGCGCTCGCAAAGGTTCATGACGAGCTGCATGTCGTGTTCGACGAGAAGCACGGCGAGCCGGAATTGCTCCCGAATCGACCGGATCAGGTTCGCAAGCTCGGCCTTCTCAGTCGTGTTCATCCCGGCGGCGGGTTCGTCGAGCAGAAGGAGACGCGGCTGCGTCGCCAGCGCGCGAACGATCTCAAGCCGGCGTTGATCGCCATAGGGCAGACTCGTGGCCTGGACGTCGCGGACATCGTCAAGCCCGAACAGGGCGAGGAGTTCGACGATGCGCTTCGCGACGCCGGCTTCGGACTCATGGAAGCCGCGCCCGCGCCAGAGGGCCTGCCGGATGCCGTGGGGATGGTGGAGGGCCATGGCGACGCGAACGTTGTCGAAGACGGAGAGGCTGGGAAAGAGGCGGATGTTCTGGAAGGTGCGGGCGATGCCGCGGGCAGCGAGCTTGTACGGTTTGAGTCCGGCGGTGGGCTGGCCGTTAAACCGGATGGTTCCTTCGGTGGGTTGGTAGACGCCGGTGATGAGGTTGAACGCGGTGGTCTTACCTGCGCCATTGGGGCCGATGAGACCGAAGAGCACATCGCCGGGGAGAGCGAGGCTAACCTCGGACACGGCGGTGAGTCCGCCGAAGCGGAGGGTCACGCGGTCGAGTTCGAGGATGGGGGGCATGGGGATGGGGGTGGGGGTCAGGGGTCAGGGGTCAGGGATCGGTGATCAGTGGTCGGTGGACGGTGGACGGCGGGCAGTGGGCAGTGGGCAGTGGGAGGCGGGAGGGGGCGGGTGGTTTTTAGGACTTCACGCCTTGGCTTTGCGGGGGCCGATGAAGGTGAAGAGGCCCTGGGGGCGGGTGATCATAAGAACGATGATGAGGAGCGAATAGAGGATCATGCGGTAGTCGGAGAAGCCCCGGAGCACCTCGGGCAGGATGGTGAGGAGGATGGCGGCGACCACGACGCCGGCGGTGCGGCCCATGCCGCCGAGGATGACCATGACGACGATGTCGATGCTACGCATGAAGTCGAAGCCTGTGGGGCTGAGGAAGACCTTATGATGGGCGTAGAGGCCGCCGGCGATGCCGGCGAAGAAGGCTCCGATGGAGAACGCGGTGACCTTGTAACGGATGGGATTGACCCCCATGGCGCCGGCCGCGATTTCGTCGTCGTGCACGGCGAGGAATCCGCGGCCGTAGGTGGAATTCACGAGGGACGCGACGACGAAGACCGTGATGGCAGCGAGGCTCCAGGCCCAGAGGAAGGTGGTGTGATTGGGGATGCCCTTGAGGCCGCTGGCGGCGCCGGCGGGTTCGAAGGTCTGGAAGAAGACACGAATGATCTCGCCGAAGCCGAGGGTGACGATCGCGAGGTAATCGCCGCGCAGGCGGAACGAGGGCACGCCCACTCCGACGCCGACGAGGGCGGCGAGGATTCCGCCGGCAACGAGGGCGAGCGCGAAGACCACGGGGACGAGTGCGGGGGGGAGTCCGGCGCGGCCGGCGGCAATGGTGAGCATGGCGGACACGTAACCGCCGACGGCCATGAAGCCGGCGTGACCGAGGCTGAACTGGCCGGTGTGGCCGTTGATGAGATTCAGGCTGACGGCGAGGACGATGTTGATGGCGATGTCAATCGAGATGCCAAGGTAGTAACGGTTGATCCAACCGCTGCCGAGTTGCACGAGTGTGATCACCAGGATGGCGACCAGCAGCCACCGTTTGGCTCCGAATAGAGGCAAGTTTGTCATTACACTTTCTCGATTTGAGCGCGGCCGAGGAGTCCTGCAGGGCGGAAGAGCAGGATGAGGATCAGGATGGCGAAGGCGATGCCGTCCCGGTAGTTCGAGAGACC
>JBBQIU010000331.1:0-4786 GCA_038325245.1 Verrucomicrobiota bacterium | reverse complement strand
TCGGCTGGCCCTTGGTGAAGGAATCGGGCATGGGCAGACCATGCATCTTTTCGAGCTGCGGTTTGTAATCGAGGAGTTCGAGGTGGGAAGGGCCGCCCGCCATGTAGAGGTAGATGACGCGCTTGGCCTTGGGTGTGTGGTGGAGGGGTTGAAGGAGGCCGTTCCAGCGTTCGCCGGCGGGGGACGGAACGGATGCGAGGGTGGAGGGAACGGATCGGCCGAGCAGCGAAGCGAGCGCGGCCGAGCCGAGGCTGAAGCCGGAGCGGCGAAGGAAGGTGCGTCGGCTGACGTCGAGGCCGAGCGGATCCAGGGAAAGCATGCCGGGAAGATAGCGCGCTTGGAGATGGGCTCCAGTGGAAAGGCGGGGACGTGGGCTATCCGATGGGAGCGAAGAGGGCGTCGAGGTCCTCCTTCTGGAGTTGGAGGGAGCCACTGGATCCTTCTTCGAGCAGGGCCTGGACGAGTTCGCGCTTGCGGGCCTGGAGTGCCGCCATCTTCTCCTCGACGGTGCCGGTGGTGAGGAGGCGGTAAACGAAGACGGGTTTGTCCTGGCCGATGCGGTGGGCGCGGTCGGTTGCCTGGGCTTCCACGGCGGGATTCCACCAGGGATCGAAGAGGATGACGGTGTCGGCGGCGGTGAGGTTGAGCCCGGAGCCGCCGGCTTTGAGGCTGATGAGAAAGAGGGGGACTTCTTCGGACTGAAAGCGGCGGACGGGGGTGGCGCGATCGGTGGTGTCGCCGGTCAGGAGGAGGAAGGGAATCTGCGTCTGGTCGAGCCGTTCGGCGATGAGGGCGAGCATGGAGGTGAATTGGGAGAAGAGAAGGATGCGCCGACCGTCCTCGAGCAGGGTGGGGACGAGTTCCATGAGGAGGTCGAGTTTGGCGGATTCCGTGACGCCCCGGGCCGCCTCGAGGGGGACGAGGCGGGGGTCGCAGCAGACCTGACGGAGCTTGAGCAGGGCGTCGAGGATGATGATGTGGGATCGGCTGACACCCTTGTTTTGGATCTCCTCGCGGCCGCGGCTTTCCAGGGCAACGCGGCTGGTTTCGTAGAGGTCGCGTTGGCTGCCGACGAGATCGACCTTGCGGTCGATTTCAGTCTTCTCGGGGAGTTCGCGGGCGACCTCGTCCTTGCGGCGGCGGAGAAGGAACGGCCGCACGCGACGGCTGAGGAACTTGCGGCGGGCCTTGTCATTGTATTTCTCGATGGGCTGGCGGAAGACGGCGCGGAAGCGGGTTTCGTCACTGAGGAAGCCAGGGATAAGGAAGTTGAAGAGCGACCAGAGTTCGCCGAGATGGTTTTCGATGGGCGTGCCACTGAGGCAGAGTCGATGGCGGGCCTTGAGCTGGCAGACGACCTGGGCGGCCTGGGTGCGCGGGTTTTTGATGTTCTGGGCTTCGTCCAGGAGGATGCAGTGGAAGTCCGCCTTCAGGAGTTCTTCGGAGTCGCGGGAGAGGAGCGGGTAGGTCGTGAGGACGACCTCGGCGGCCTGGATTTCGCCAAAGCGCGTGTGACGGTCGCCGCCATGGAGGGTGAGGACGCGGAGGTCCGGGGAGAATCGGGCGAGTTCGTCCTGCCAGTTCACGAGGACACTGGTCGGACTGACGATGAGGGCGGGGCGGTCGAGGCGGCCGGATTCCTTCTCAACCAGCAGGTGGGCGATGGCCTGGATCGTTTTGCCGAGGCCCATGTCGTCGGCGAGGATTCCGCCCAGGCCGAATTCGCGGATGAACTGAAGCCAGCGGAGGCCATCGGCCTGGTAGTGGCGGAGGGTGGTGCGGAGGCCGGCGGGAGGTGGCGGGTTAGGGGTGCGATCCAGGCTGGCGAGGCGGCTGGAGAGGTCGCGGAGGGTGTCTGCACCGGCCCAGTTCCAGGATGGATCGTCGGAAAATTCGCTGAGTTGGGCGGCACGGATGCGGTGGACCCGGAGGCGTCCGTCCCTGGCGAGGGCGTCGGGGGAATGGAGTTCGATGAGGGCGCTGAGGATTTCGCGCAGGCGACCAGCGGGGAAGGGGATGCGACGGCCGTCGGGCAGTTGGATGAGAACGGGGTCCGTGGCGTCGAGTCTGTCGAGGGATTCGGCCTGGAGCGATCCGAGGTTGCGTCGGAGGCCTTCGAGGAGGATGGGGAGGAGGTTGACTTTGTCGTCACCGATACGGACGCCGAGTTCGACGTCGAACCAGTTCTGCTGGGCATCGGATGGGTCGGGTGCTGTTTCGAAGTACCACTCCGAGGGCTCGCAGATTTCGAGGGCGAAGTCGCCATCGCGTTCGATGCGCCAGCCATCGGAGCGCAGTTTGGGAATAGCCGTGGTGATGAAGGCAATCTGGGCCTCGTCGCTGCCATTCTCGAGCGTCCACGAATCGAGAAAGCGGGCATTGCTGGAGGTGCGATAGGCTTGTTTGGCCCGGACGAGGCCGAGGGCTCGGAGTCGGTTGGATGCCGCGGCTTCAAATCCGGCATCCTTTGGGACGAGGGTGAGTTCCTTGCCGTCGAAGGCGCGGATCTCGGAGCCGGCCTGGCACTCGGCGATGTGGTTTTCGCCGTACCAGAAGGAGAGATGAGCGCTGAGAACCAGGCGGTGGTCTCCGCCGGCTTGTTGGAACGACCAGGGGGCCTCCCACCAGGGGATCTTTTCGGTGGAGAGACGAAGAGCCGGGACCGGTTTGGTGGGGGACGGCCGCTTCACGGGCACGGTCTCGGGGGTCGGGAGGGAGAGCGGTTGGAAGTGGTCGAGCAGGGTTGGGCTGTGGGTCGCGGCGTCGAGGGGATCGAGCACGGGCGCGAGGAGCCACGTTTGGGCGAGGGCGGATTCGAAGGGTGCCTGGATGGGGCCGCATTCGGACGCGGCGGCGTCGATGTACCAGGGAGGATTGAAGGAGAGCAGGTGTTCGGCCGGAGGTTGGAGGGCAAAGGTCGCCTTACGTGGGCCGGCCGAGTTACGGTGCCAGGGGGGTGGGGCGGGGCGGGGGTCGCCGAGTCGAAGGGGGGGGCGTCCGCAGGAAACCCAGTGGCAGCGTCCCGTCGCGACAAGCGCGCGGAGTGTCTCGATCGCATGGGAGCCGGCGATCTGAATTCTGCCGTGGAGAAGGGCCTTGGGGTTGGAAGTTAGAAACTGGAGGCGCCGGGCCACCTCGATGTCGGCGGGTTGGACGAAGGAGTTGGACGAGCCGTCGACATGCCGGAGCAGATTGTAGTCGGTCGGTTTGCCGTAGGTTCCGTCCTTCCGCTTCCGGCAGCGGACGGGTTTGATCCACGGGCCGTTGGAAATGGGGAGGTCCGGCGACGGGGGTTGGAGGAGGTAAAGGATGCGGTCGATGGCGCCGGCCTGTAGATCCGGATTCGGGTTGGGGGTGGCGACGCGGCGGATCTCGAGCAGCCAGGCGCGGAGTTCGGCGGGGAGGATGTGGGTCGGAGACTTGGAGGTTTCTGTTTGGTTCAAGGCGCCCTGGGTGATGGCGACGAGCACCGCGGCGGCGTGGGTGCAGCCCGTCGACTTGGGGCAGGAGCAGGTGTCTTCTTCAAAACTCCACCACCGGCCTGTCTTTTGCAGGGTGATCTCAACCGTGAAGGCGGGGCGGGTGGGCTCCTGGACTTGGGCGGTGACGGTTTCGATGTCCTGGTGCCATTGGAGGTCGCGCACCCATCCGGACGCGGCGATCGCGCGGCCCTTCTTAAGGACGTTAAAGATGAACCGATAGATCCAGCGCGATTCGGGGAAGGATTTGGCGTTGGGAATCAAGGAGGGTTCAGGGAGTGGAGAGGTTGTAGACAGCGGATGCCACGAGGAGGGTTTGCGTATGCGCGGGGATGTCGTTAGCGGAAAGCGCTGGGGGGGTAAAGCCGCGTGTGGGATCCGGGATGGAAAACCGGTGGCAATGGTGAGCAGCGCGCCTAGAGTTCGCGGCACGATGACGACATTGGAAGCGTCGAAGCCGGTGCGGCCACGTTTGCCGGAGTGGCTGCGGTTGCCGCTGCCCACCACCCCGGCCTTTTCGAAGACGCGCAACCTCCTTCAGGACTTGCGTTTACACACCGTCTGCGAGAGCGCCCGGTGCCCGAACCATTGGGAATGTTGGAGCAAGGGAACGGCGACGTTCATGATCGCGGGCGACCGGTGCACGCGGGCGTGCGGGTTTTGCGCGGTAAGCACGGCGAAGCCATTGGCGCTGGAAGAGGACGAACCGGCGCGTGTGGCCGAGGCGACAGCGCGGATGGGCTTGAAGCACGTGGTGATCACGGCGGTGGCGCGGGATGATCTGCAGGACGGAGGGGCGGCGCATTTCCGCAGGACGATCGAGGCGGTTCGTCTCCGGAATCCAGGGATCGTCATCGAGGTGCTGACGCCGGATTTCCAGGACAAGGACGATGCGATCGAGGCGGTGTTGGCGGCGGAACCGGAAATCTTCAACCACAACCTGGAGACGGTGCGTCGGTTGACGCCGTCGGTGCGGCATCGGGCGACGTACGACCGGTCGCTGAGCGTGCTGCGGAAGGTGAAGGAACGGCGTGGGGAACGGATGCACACGAAGTCGGGGATGATGCTTGGGTTGGGGGAGACGCCGGAGGAGGTGTTGGAGGCGATGAGGGATCTGAGGGCATCCCGTTGCGACATCCTAACGCTGGGGCAGTACCTGCAACCGTCGTTGAAGCACCTTGCGGTGGTTGAGTTTGTGCCACCGGCGCGCTTCGCGTGGCTGGGTGAGCAGGCGGAGGCGATGGGATTTGTGCATGTCGCGAGCGGGCCG
The DNA here is from genome assembly GCA_038325245.1 of Verrucomicrobiota bacterium. Classification (GTDB taxonomy): domain Bacteria; phylum Verrucomicrobiota; class Verrucomicrobiia; order Limisphaerales; family CAIMTB01; genus CAIMTB01. Next base: position 37 of record JBBQIU010000331.1, on the reverse strand, counting down.
ATGGTGCGGAGCTCGTACCATGCGGACGAGTTTCGGG
>JBBQIU010000330.1:0-4792 GCA_038325245.1 Verrucomicrobiota bacterium | reverse complement strand
CGAAGATGCTCATTTTTCGAAAACAAATAAATTACTTTGGCAATATCTGATGGCAACGAAAAAAATCCTTGTTTTGAAGAGCATTCCACCTCAAAATCTTGAAATCAGTTCCGAATATATCTCTAATCTAATTGACAATGGGAGGCGGATGTGCTGTCGATGTTCGGTCTTGCGGCGCGGGCGCAACTGCTTTCGCTGAGCCGGGCGATGCTGGCAAACGAGGCGTCGGTTGTGCTTCGGGAACTCGACGAACTGGTGCGCAATGGGAAGGATTTGGGGCGGTTGTTGAATGATCTCCTGCATCACTTCCGCAACCTGCTCGTCTTTGAGGTGACGGGCGGCGATTTATCGCTCCTCGAGATTTCCGAAGCGGAAGGGGTTGAACTCCAGGCGCAGGCCGCCATGGCTCCGGCCGAGGCGGTAAGCCGGGTTTTGGAGGTGCTGTCCACGGCGGAAGGCCGGCTTCGGGATGCCTCGGCGCGCAAGATCTTCCTGGAGGTCACGCTGATGAAGGCGATGCAGGCTCGCGGCGCGGTGAGCTTGAATGCCGTGTTGAAGCAGTTGCAGGAACTCCGTCAGGAGGCGGGAGGGGGGGAAGCCGGGACGGGTGGGATCACGACCCGACCGCCCGAGGCGCGGCTCTCTGCTCCCGCCACGGTGAGTCCGCTCCTTTCGCCTACCTCCTCAGTGGCGGGATCGGCCCCGACGGCCCCGACGGTCCCGGCGGTCCCGGCGGCGGCACCGGTGGCTTGCTCGGGTCCCGCCCAGTTGTGGACTCAGGTGATTGCCGCGGCTGGGCCGATGATCCGGCCCGTTCTCCAGGTGGGTATCCCTCTGACCTGGGAGAAGGGAGTGCTGACCGTCGGCTTTCCGGGCTCGCACGACGCGCAAAGGGTGATGGCGGAGTCGGATCGCACACGCAAGACGGTGGAAACCAAACTCGCGGAATTAGGTCTACCTGGAACGGTGCGGTTCATACGGATTGCCGAGACGCCCGGCGACACTGGGGCCGTGCCCGGACCGGGTCCGGGATTCGTCGGGGCAACGGCCTCGACGGCCGCGGCTCCGGGTTCCGTGGGGACCGGACCGGCGCCTTTGGCGACTGGAGGGGGCGTCGCGAAGGGAGGATCGGGAGCTCCGGGGTCCGGGGCACGGGTCAAGTCGGAGAAGGTGGTTCCGCTGAAGATCTCCGAAGCGGAGTTCAAGGATGACCCGCTAATCAAGGAAGCCCTGGAACTTTTCAAGGGCCATCTTGTTCGCGTCCCGAATGCGGATCCGGATGCGGGCGCTGGAGCGCGCTGACAGGAAACGTTCCGTTCAGAGCTTCTCCGGTGCTTCGTCGGATTCCGCGTCTTCGGTGGCCGAGACTGGGTCACCGCTGGCGTAAGGACGGATCAGATCGCGTTCCTCAGGTTTGAGGCGGGCGATGGGGACGCGACGGATTAGCCCGGCAGAAGTCTGCTCGCGTTTGTTGGCGCCCAGAATGGCGATGGTGATCGCGCGAATGCCCGCCGGAAGTTTGGCCCAGGTGACGAACTGATGATCGATGAGTTCGACCGCGGCCTTGGGTTGGTCCTTTCGTAGATACGCGAGCCCGAGGACTGCGCGACGCGTGAAGTCCGTAGGCATGGCCTTCTGCATGGCCTCGGCGATCGCGAACGCGGCATCGACGTTTTCGTCGAGGAGGAGGTCGTAGTAGGCGATTTGGAGCTTGATGGAATCGTCCGGGTTGACGCCGCGAAGTTCGAGGAGTCTTCGGGCGTAGTCACGAGCGGCCCAGGTTTCACCTTGGGCGTCGGCGATTTTCATGAGCGTGGCATAGGCGGAGGCGGCATCCCGCGGGCTGCGAACGAGTCGCTTGGCGGCTTCGTTGGCGATGTCCCTACGGCCATTGCGGAGTGCGTAGTCGGCGACGTTCCGGAGCATTTTCGGGTCGCGGGCGGCGATGCCGAGAAGGTTTTCGAAGTGGCTGTCAATGGCGGCCTGATCCTTGAGCCGCAAAGCGGTGTTGCAGCGAAGGATCTCGAGTTGGATGGGATTCCCGGGAACGGAGGCCTTTGCGATGAAGTCGTACGCGCCCCGGTAATCCTCAATGCCCATGAGGGCGTCGTAGCGGAGTTGGAGGAGTTCGGGTCGTTTCAGGGCAATATCAGGGAGGACAAGATCGAGGGTCCGTGTGAAGAGTTGCTGGCGGTTGAGCCACGTGGCGACAGCGATGGTGCCGTCCTCGGAACTGCGGCCATGGGATTCGATCAATTGGTCGGCGACATTGGAGCTTTGAGAAGGATCGAGTGAGACGAGCGCGTCGTGGCGGAGCATTTCCTCGACCAGCGTGCGTTTGTTTTTGGCATCGAGGATGGCGAGAACCTCTTCGCGCTCACTCCGTGGGGCGTCCGGGGTGGCGAGGATGGCCGCGAGGGCGGCGGCCTGGAACCGGCCCTCGACCCGGGCGAACGGCCAGAGGACATCCCGGGCCTCGTTTTGATCGGCCGGAATGCGGGATGCGAGGAGAGTGCGGCCGAGCGCGATGGTATTGGTCGGGTTGTCGGGTTGGGTTCGGAGGGCCTCGCGGGCGTAGAAGACGGCGTTGGAGAAGTTGCGCAGGGAGCCGTGGAACTGGGCGGCGAGGAGGAATGTGCGGGCCGAAGGCTTGGGCTCGGCCAAGAGGGCACGCAATTGGTTGGCGGCGAGTTCGGAGTGACCTGAGCGGAGGGCGAGCCCGATGTATTCCTCCTTGTCCGCCGTGGTGGCGCTTGGTGTGGCGAGAAGCGACTCGAAGTAGGGAAACGCGATTTCGAGGCCGGCGCTCGCGTAAAGATTGGCGGCGAGCCTGAGGATGGCGGGGTTGCTTGGGGCAAGTTGAAGCGCAGAGCGGGTCTTTTCGGCGGCCAGGACGAGATTCTTCTCCTGGATGTGCTTCTCGGCTTCCTTGGCAAAGGTCATGGCGCGTTGAGACTTGATGGCCCGCCACACCGGGCGGGCGGAAAAGGCGCCGACGACACCAAGGACCACGAAGATGCCGAGGCTGATCCAGAGCCAGTTGGGACGACTCCTCTTGGGGGACCGGGAAGGGGGCGGCATCGACGACTTGGGGTCGCTGGAACGGGTGCCGGATGGCTGTGGATCTTCAGGCTTCATGAAAAACGCGGAACTCAGGTGACAAGGTTTGGCGGGATCTTACGCCGGGAACTGAAGCGAGTCGAGTCACGGGGTTGGCGAATCTTACAGCTTCCCGTTCTCCGTTGGCGGGCCGATCCAGGGGCCGACGAGCGCGCGTTCCTCCGGTCGGAGACGTTCCAGGGGAATCCGGGCGGCGATCTCTCGGGCACGGACTGGCAATCCATTTTGACCGTAGGTGGCGACCAGCACCGCGAGGGCGTCGGCGCGGGGTTGAGGTTCGTCCGGAATGGACCGCAGGAGCGCGGTCCGCGCCTTGTCTGGAGCGCCCAGGCGCAGGTGGGCGAGAGCGACGACGGCACGGGCGAAGAAATCCATGGGGTATTGGGCGACGTAGGCCTGGGCCTCGGTGAGGGCGTTCTCGAGATTCTCGTCGAGGAGAATGTCGTAGTAGGCGATCTCGAGCTTGAGGCTTGGGATGGAGGCCCCGGAGCGGAGTGTTCGCTGGGCCGCCTCGCGGGCGGACCAGGTATCTCCGCGCCGGTCGGCGACGCGCTGGAGCGCGCGCAGGGCGACGGTGGATTGGCCGGGGAGTTTCTCGAGGCGATTCCAGGCGTCGATGGCGACTTCAAGCGAACCCTGGCCCTCGGCCATTTCGGCGGCAGATCGAAGCCGGGCGGGATTCCCATTGGCGGCGCGGACAAGTTCCACGAGATGGGCATCCCGGCGGGGGGTGTCCTTGGCATCGATGGATGACTTGACCTTGGCGAGGGCGAGTTCGAAGGGGGGGACGGGTGCGTTGGCCTGGAGCAGGTGGCGGTAGGCTTCGTCGTGCTGGTGGAGCGCGACCAGCGCCTCATAGCGAGCCTGAAAGAGCGTCCGATTCCGAAGGCTGCGGTTGCCCACCGTGAGGTTGGCGACATCCTCGTAGGCCTCGAGGCGCGCGAGCGTGTCGACGACGAGGGTGAGCCACTCGGTGTTGTCATGCGGGATGCGGCCGATGAGTTCGCCGATGGTCTTGCGGGTGATGGCGGGGTCGAGGCGGATTCGCGTTTCGGCGAGCAGCACGTCCTCGGCCGGGGTGCGGGACGTGGATTGGGAAAGCGTGAGTTCGACCCATTCACGGTCGGCGCGGTTGCCGATCGGCGTCTGAACGAGGCGTCGGAGTGCGATGAGGCGGAGGGGTGTGGAGGCGGAGCGAGCGACCTCAAGGAGGAGGGATCGGGCTTCCGCGGTATAGGAAGCTGGGGCAGACGACGGGATCAAGCTGGCGACGAGAAGGGCATTGGTGGGATTGGAGGGTTCGATCCGATAAGCGGCTCGAGCCTTGGACAGGGCCGCGTTCGATGTGCCCATGCCCAGTTGATAGAGGGCGCCGAGGCGGTAGAGGCGACTGGATTCAGTGCCGGCGGCGCAAAGATTGGAGTAGGTGGGTCCGATCAGGTCGAGGCGATGAAAGGCGAGAGCTGCCTCGACGAAGTTCATCTGCTCGTCGGGGCTTGCTCCCGGCCGATGAGCGAGGAACTGCCAGAGCGGTAGGCAGGAGTCGCTTTGCAGATCTGTGAGAATGCGGGCATTCAGGAGGAGGATGGCCGGATTTTTCGGTTCGAGTTGGAGGGCGGCGCGCGCGCGATCCAAGGCGAGAATTGGGTTGCCTTCGGAGAACGCCGCGTCG
>JBBQIU010000329.1:0-4806 GCA_038325245.1 Verrucomicrobiota bacterium | reverse complement strand
CGATGGGCTATTCGAATCCGTTCGTGCACATGACGGTCAATTGGTCCTCTGGAACGTCCACATCGATCGCCTCAGCCAGGGCGCCGCCGCCCTGCGGATCTGCCTTCCCTTCGAACCGGAGGCACTCCGATCCGCCGCCCTGGAACTGCTCCGGCAGAACGCTCTTCCCGACGCCATCGTCCGCATCAACGTCTCCCGCGGCCCGGGCCCTCGCGGATATTCGATCCGCGGCGCCGCGTCCCCGACCCTGGTCATCACCACACATCCAGCCCCCCGCCTCGCCGAGACCCCTCCCACCCCCTGGCGCCTGCATACCGCCCGATTCCGACTCCCCGCCAACGATCCCCTCGCAGGCTTCAAAACGGCCAGCAAGCTGACCCATATTCTCGCCCGAGCCGAGGCGGAAGCTGCGGGAGCCGACGAAGCGTTGCTTCTCAATACCGACGGGCGCCTTGCCGAGACCTCCGCCGCCAACCTCTTCTGGTTGAGTGGCCAAACCGCCTTCACCCCGCACCTGCGTGCAGGGTGCCTTGACGGCGTAACCCGCGATTTCCTCCTCCCACTCCTGCGGGGCGCAGGCTGGAAGACCGAGGAGGTTCTCGTCGACCCGGCCGAACTCGCCACCGCTTCCAGCATCTTTGTCACCCTCAGTTCGCTGGGAATCGTCGAAATCAGCCACCTCGACGATCATGCGGTCTCACGCGATCCACGTCTTTCGGGTATCCGAACTGCTTTTGTACAGGCACTAACCAACTCAATTAGCAACGACCGGATTTGCCATTGAAGCCTCCGTCGCATCACCTACGCTCCCACCCGCCATGAGCAACCTTCTGGCCCAAACCACCTCCGATATCGGAGGAAGTGGCGTGCTCGCGCCGGGAGCGGAGGATGACATGGTGGCGGCTCTCCTCCTGCTGCTTCTGGCCGCGGTCATTGTTCTCGGGGCCGTCTGTTTCCTCCTCGTAATCCATTTCGCCGGCCAGCGCCGGCGCGATCCGACCACGGAGTCGGGTGAGAACTCCGCATCCGATGATCCCGTGTTCTGCCAGACGGGCGGCCTGATGCTCGTCCCGGCCCGGTGGATGGCCGTCCGCGCCGGCAGCGTCCGGGAGGTGCGCAACGCCCTCGAACTGTCCAATCCCACCCCCTGCCGCATCGAGGATGGCTTGGCCGGGAATCATCAACAGGCCATCTTCCTCGCGCCGCCCATCAATGGGTGGGTTCTCATTACGGGCCCAGGCGTTCCGGACCCCACCGAAGACGTCGACGAAGTCTTCCACCTTCTCCGCTCGCTCAGCATCAAGCTTGGCGCCGCCCAGTTCTTCAGTTTCAACCGAACCCTCGGCCACCACGCCTGGGCCTGGGCCCGGGGCGGCGGAATCGTCCGCGCGTTCGCGTGGGCGGATCACACGTTATGGAACGAGGGCGAAATCACCCCCGCCGAGACCTCCTTCCGCATGCGCTGCCCACGCTACCAGGAGCCCCCGCCGCAATCCATCGGAGCCCGGGACGCACTCCTTTCCAATCTCGACAAGGTTCCGCTGCTCGCCGCGCGATGGAGCGTCGATCCGGTCAGCGTTCACCAGCAGCAGCCTAACGCCATCGGCGTCGCCGGGGAATTCACACGGATCCGGACGTCCTAGTCATAACTCGCATTGACGCCCCGGGGGCCAGCGTGATTACGCTCCGCCCAGATGAATTCGGTCGGGACCTATTTTGCAGGCTCGTTTGGGTGGGGATTTTATCCCTTCTCCAAGAGCCTGCATGCCTGGCCGGAATAACCTTCCACTGACAACCAGAGCCGCAGGTTCCCCGCCTGCGGCTCTTTTTGTTTGGGCCGCGGCGGAACCTCCCAAAGAACCATGATCATCGTCCTCAAACCCGGCATCACCAAGAAGGAGGAGACCGCCGTGCTCCGTGAAATCAAAAAACTCGGCTACACCCCGCACGTCATGCGCGGGGTCGCCCGCACCGTCGTCGGCGCCATCGGCGACGAGCGGACCCACGCCAGTCTCGAATCGCTAGGCACCTGGCCCCAGGTCGAATCCGTCACCCCCATCCAAAAACGCTACAAGCTCGTCAGTCGCGAAGCGCACCCGTCCAACTCCACCGTCACCGCTCGAAAGGTCGTCATCGGAGGCCGGAAATTCCAGGTCATCGCCGGGCCCTGCTCCGTGGAAAGCGAGGACCAACTCCTCCGTACCGCCATCGCCGTCAAGGAAGCCGGCGCCACTCTCCTTCGCGGCGGCGCGTTCAAGCCTCGCACCTCCCCGTATGAATTCCAGGGTCTTGGCGAAAAGGGCCTCAAACTGCTCGCCAAGGCCCGACGCGAAACCGGACTCCCCGTCGTGACCGAACTCCTCTCCGAAGCTCATGCCGAACTTGTCGCCGAATACGCCGACGTCCTCCAAATTGGCACCCGAAATGCCCAGAATTTCCAACTGCTGATCGCCGCCGCCAAGACCGGCAAACCTGTCCTGCTCAAACGCGGCATGTGCATGCGGATCGAGGAATGGCTTCTCGCCGGTGAATACATTCTGGCCAACAACAACCCGGGCCTTCTCTTCTGCGAACGCGGCGTTCGCACATTCGAAAACTACACCCGCAACCTGCTCGACCTCTCAGTCGTCCCGATCCTCAAGGCGGAAACCCATCTGCCCGTCGTCATCGACCCCAGCCAGGGCACCGGCAAGGCGTCGCTGGTCACCGCCATGTGCAAGGGCGCCGTCGCCATGGGCGCCGACGCCCTGATCATCGAAGTCCATCCCAACCCGGCTGAAGCCTGGAGCGACGGCGCCCAGCAGGTGACCCTTGATGGCTTCAAGACCCTGATGAGCGAAATCCGCCCCTTCATCGCCGCCGCCGGCCGCGAATGAACGCACGACAGGGGATTGGATTTTACCACGGAGACACAACTTACAAAACCGCCGTCGCGGTCCAGAACGACGTTCCGAACCGGCCGACAAACTGTTCCCGGATTGCCTCCGCCTCCCCACCGTCCTTCGTTACTGCGAACGTCGTGGACCCGCTCCCCGACATGAGCACGCCGAGGGCACCCTCTGCCTTGAGGAAATCCTGGACGATCCGAAGCAGCGGATACTTCGGCAGGACCGGCGCTTCGAGGGAGTTGTAGAGTTGCCGGCACGCCGCCGCGCGGTCACCGGACCTCACCGTCGCCACCCATTCCGCCGCCCGCCCCGGCTGCCCCGTCATCGCATCGGGATAACCTGCCAGCGCCTGATAGGCCCATGCTGTCGGCACACCGAATCCGGGATGAACCAACACCAATCCACTTCCCTTCAACGCCTGGAACGGTTCCAACGTCTCCACCCGTTCTCCGCGCCCGGTCACCCATGCGGGACCGTCCTGGAGGAAAAACGGGACATCCGATCCCAAACCGGCCGCCAGGACCTCCAACCGCGCATCCTCCAACGGCTTGCCGAAGAGTTCGTTGAGGGCCCGTAGCGTGACCGCGGCATTCGCACTGCCCCCCCCCAGCCCCGCCGCCAGCGGAAGCCGCTTCTCCAATCGCACCTCCACGCCGTCGGAAACTCCCGCCTCCGCCAGAAACCGTTCCGCCGCGCGGAATACGAGGTTGCCCCGATCGACAGGCAGTTCCGGATGATTGCACGTCAGGTCAATCCCCGACGGCCGCTTTCGAAACTCCAGCACGTCGGTCAGGGGCACCGGCAGCATGATCGATTCCAGTTCGTGGTAACCGTCCTCGCGCCGACCCAGGATATTCAGGACCAGATTGACTTTGCAGGGGGATAGGCGCTCGAGCGTCACAGCCGTGAGACAGAAGGTTCAGGAAACAAAAAAGGCGCCAACCTTGGGTTGGCGCCGGAAAATCGAACCTCGACTATTGCTCGTCCAACTGGAACTTGCCGAACGGATAGAACGGGATGATCGAGCCACCGGTGATCCCCATCTCGCCGTCCGTATCCATCGCGCCGGTGGCTGGATACGAGTGATTGTACGAATCCGGCGTCGCGCCATATTCGGTCAGGCGCATGCCGCCGAACGGCTCCGTATAGGTCGTCATCGAGTAATCGGGATACATCGGCCCGTCCGGGGTGTACACGGCGTCATAGGTCCATTCGCCGCGCTTCGGCCACGGCGCAAAGAATGTCGCCACTTCCGCCGCCCCGATTACGGTCCGTGCCACGCTCCGGTTGAATCCGCGTATGAATCCCACCGTGGACCCCTTCTGGGTTCCCTCCCACAGCGTGGTTTGCTCGACCGACCGGGAAATCTCACCCCCGCGCGCAAATTCGGTCAGGTTGCTCAACCCGCGCCCGAGCTTCTTCTCGGGTCCAGCGCAACCAACGACGCCGATAAGGATGGCCGGCACCACAATCACAGGGAGGAATCGCATCGACTTGGACATGGTCGTGAACATTGAGGCGCCGACAGGCTAACCGCCGGACTTCAGGTGTAAAGCGAGTTCTCGCCCCGAAACCACACCTTCCGCATTCTTCGCGCCGCGGACGCACATTTCCGCCCTATATGCCCGCATGATCCCGGACTTCACGCCGACCCAATGGGCCCTTGCCAGCTTTGCCGCCGTTGGGATCGGCGTTTCCAAGAGCGGCCTACCCGGGATCAGCCTTCTGCATGTGGTGCTCTTCGCCCAACTCTTCCCCGGCATCGCCTCCACCGGAGTCGTCCTTCCGATGCTGATCGCAGGAGACCTCGGCGCGGTCTGGCTCTTCCGGCGCCATGCCCAGTGGCCGCACGTCTGGAGAACCCTTCCGCCCGCCTTTCTGGGTGTCGTCGCGGGCTGGTGGATCATGGGCCTCCTGC
>JBBQIU010000328.1:0-4807 GCA_038325245.1 Verrucomicrobiota bacterium | reverse complement strand
GATTCGTCCGTGTTCGCTCCCCGTGCCTTCGTGACCAATTCCTAACGGAACAGGTCCAGTTGCTGGGTTGGATCCAAGCCGCGCAGCTTGTCCCGCTCCGCCCGCTGCCGGGCTCCTTTGGTCTTGGTGGCTGATCCGGTCGTCTCTCCCGCCACGACGGGAGATTCGCCGCCCTCGATCTTCCCTCCAGCGAGTCGTTGGAGATCCAGTTCCGCCCCCTCCAGGACCTGCAGAATATACTTCGCCCGCTCGATCACCGGACGAGGCACGCCCGCAAGACGGGCCACCTGGATGCCGTAACTCTTGTCGGAACCACCCGCCACGATCTTGTGCAGGAACACGATCTGATCATTCCACTCCCGAACGACCACGTTGAAGTTGCGCACCCGCGCCAGGCGCCCGGCCAGTTCCGTCAATTCGTGGTAATGCGTCGCGAACAGCGTCCGCGCCCCAATGATGTTGTGGAGATGCTCCACGATCGACCACGCCAAACTCAACCCATCGAACGTGCTCGTCCCGCGTCCCACCTCGTCCAGGATCACCAGACTCCGACGCGTCGCGTGGTTCAGGATGTTGGCCGTCTCACTCATCTCGACCATGAACGTCGATTGCCCTCTCCCCAGGTTGTCGCTCGCTCCAATCCGCGTGAACAGGCGATCCACCATGCCGATCCGTGCCCGTTTCACCGGCAGGAATGAACCCGTATGCGCCAGTAACACCAGGAGAGCGACCTGCCGGATGTAGGTGCTCTTTCCCGCCATGTTGGGCCCCGTGATCAACGCGATCTGCGCCGCCGTGACGTCCAGGTCCGTGTCGTTGGGGACGAAGGCATCCATCCCCGGGGTCCCATCCACCACCGGATGCCGCCCCTCCTCGATCAGCAACGGTCCATCCTCGGTCAGTTCAGGCCTCTGATGCCCGCCCAGCCGCGCCCCCTCCGCAAACGAGGCCAGCACGTCCAATTGCGCCAGCCCCGACGCCGTCCCCTGGATCGCCTTCAAGCGCACCAAAACCCGTTCCCGCACATCCTGGAACAGTGCGTATTCCAACTTCATCGACCGCTCGTCCGCTCCCAGGATCCGCCCCTCCATTTCCTTCAAAGCCGCCGTGATATACCGCTCGCCTCCCGCCACCGTCTGCTTCCGGACGTACTCCGGCGGCACCCGGTCGAGGTTCGATTTCGTCACTTCGATGTAATAGCCGAACACCGAATTGAACCGGATCTTCAAGGACGGTATCCCCGTCCGCTCGATCTCCTCCTGCTGCAGCCGCGCCATCCACTCCTGACCGTCCCGCCGCGCCGTGCGCAATTCGTCCAACTCAGCCGAAAACCCATCGCGGATCATCCCGCCTTCCCTCACCAGTGCCGGCGGTTCATCCAGGATCGCCCGCGCGATCAACCCCACAAGTTCCGGTTCCGCCGAAAGCACCTCCGCCAACGTTTCAAGCAACGAAGGTTCCGTCCGCGTTGGTTCCCCCTCTCCCGTCCCCGCCCCATCGACTGCCCGGGCCAGCTCCGCCAGCATCGGGACCCGTTCCAACCCCATCCGCAGCGCGACCAGGTCCCGGCCGCTGCCCGATCCCGTGCTGAGCCGACCGAGCGTCCGCTCCAGATCGCGCACCTCGCGCAATGAGGATCGGAACGTCTCCAGGTCCGCCGGCTTCGCCAACCAGTCGCTCACCGCGTCCTGCCGCACCAGGATCGCCCCACGCTCGGCCAGGGGCTGGCTGAGCCAGTCCCGAAGAAGTCTGGCCCCCATCGGCGTCACGGTCCGTTGCCACGCCGTAAGCAACGATCGCACCCCGGGCGCGTCCCGATGCAGCGGCTCCAGCACCTCCAGATTTCGCAGCGACGCGGCATCCACGTGCAGAAAGCGCCCCGTTTCGTAAAACGCGAGCCCCGTGATCTGCGCCAAATCACGCCGAAGGTGCTCTGTCAGGTAATGCACCACCGCGCCGGCCGCCCCCACCGCCACCGGATGCCCTGCCATCCCGAAACCATCCAATGTCGCCACGCCGAAATGCTCCCGCAACCCATGCTCCGACGTGGCCAGGGAGAACGTCCAATCGTCATACCCATGCAGCGCCCGGGTCACACCTTCCAACCGTTCCGCGAGCCCGGTGTCGCCCTGCGGATAAATCAGCTCGGCCGGCCGCACACGGTCCAGTTCGGCCATCAGCGCCGTTTCGCCTTCGACCTCCGTCACGCGAAACGCCCCGGTCGTGAGATCGACCAGGGCCAGGCCATGCCGCCGCCCCTCGCGATTCACCGCGCAGAGATAATTGTTCCGCTCGGCCGCGAGCATGCGTTCGTCGAAGTGCGTGCCCGGGCTGAGGATCTGCGTCACCTCGCGGTTCACCAACTTTCCGGGCTTTGCCTCCTCCGTCTGGTCGCAGACCGCCACCTTGTGCCCCGCCTTCAACAGGCGCGCGATGTAGCCCTGCGCCGCGTGATACGGAAGTCCGCACATCGGCACCTCCTGCCGTCGCGTGAGGACCAGGTTGAGGATCGAGGCGCCCAGTTGCGCGTCCTCGAAGAAGAGTTCATAGAAATCGCCAAGCCGGAAAAGCAGCAAGGCATCCTTCGGTAGGCTCTCCTTGATGCGCCGATACTGCGCCATCATGGGTGATAACTGCACGGGGTCTGCCACGTGAGTGCGACGTTAGCCGCTTGAAAAATCAGGGTGAACGAAAAATTGTCGTGAAATCCGCACGTCCATCAGGCTAAACCATCGTCAGAGCCCAAACCCCAGCGAGACACCGACCCGATGAAATGCGCGCGCGCCACTCCCCTGCCGCAATTATTGCGTCAACCGAGTGCGCCCCGGGGCTCTTCTGGTGATCCATCATTCGGGGCGGTCCGGGCCCTAGGCCCTAACCGAGATTGGAGGTGAAATTCATGCCAGCGAAGAAGAAGGCAGCTAAGAAGGCAGCCAAGAAGAAGAAGTAGCCTCCTGTCCGTACCTTAAACGAGGCTGGTCGTCGTTCACGCGAGGCCAGCCTCTCTTTGTTTCGCTTCCCGTCCGTCCCTCCCGGTTTGGAACTGGCAGTCCGGGCCCGGTATTCTTATCCTCCGCCCCATGTCAGAGTTCGCAGCCTACGTGAATCACGGCGCCGCCAAGGTCACACCAGCCATGGTCGTCCGCGTCGCCCGCCAGTTGCCGTCCTGGAAACTCGAGTTCACCCAGATCGCCGCACCCAACTTCCCCCACCTCGTCGATCAACTCGAATTCCTCGCCAACGCCGTCGAGGACTTCGCCGAAGGCGCGTACCGCGAACTTCCCCTTTACGCCGCAGCCCAGGCCGTCTTCGCCCTCACCTACGCCCACAAGAAGGTCGACATCATCCCCGATCTCATTCCCAACACCGGCCGCGCCGACGACTCCAGCGTCGTTCGCGCCGTGCTCATTCAGAACGAAAAATCCTTCTCCGCCTACGCCGAGTGGAGCGGGCTCGATTGGCACAAGTTCACCATCGAGCCGTGATCCACCGGCTCCAGCGCCTCCGGTAGGTTCACGCCTTCTCAGGCTTCCTCACCAACGCCGACGGCCAGCTCCTTGTCTTCTCCGCCCTCCTGAACGCCTACGATCCGCCCCCCGATGCCCCGTCCGGTCCGGCCGCCCTCGACGCGGTGGCCACGTTGCTTGCGCAATCCAGCGGGCTCGAGTCACCTTAGGCGCAAGGTTCCAGTCCCGACCCACCCCCCTTTCCCGCGCATGCCCCGACGACACGTTGTCCGTGCCACGATTCCCCGGAAGACCATCTACCGGCTCTCCATCTATTTCCGCTGCCTCCAGCGCCTCGAAAACAACAGCATGGACACGGTCTCCAGCGAGGCCCTCGCCCGTGCCGCCGGAGTCAAACCCACCCAACTGCGCAAAGACCTCGCCCACTTCGGCCAGTTCGGCACGCGCGGACTCGGCTACGACGTGTCCCAGCTCGCCCGGATGATCTCCGACGTATTGGGGAACCAGACCCTGCAGCCGGTCGTGCTCATCGGGGCCGGCAACCTCGGCTCCGCACTCCTCTCCTACGGCGGCTTCGCTCAGGAAGGCTTCGAAATCGTCGCTGCCTTCGACGTCGATCCCGCCCGCCAGCGGAGCCGCGGTCCGTTCGAGATCCTTCCCATGGAACAGCTCGAGTCCGTGATCGCGGAGAAGTCCGTCCGCATGGCCATCCTTTGCGTCCCCGCCGCCGTGGCCCAGGAAGTCGCCAACCGCCTGTTCGCCGCCGGCATCGGCGGGATCCTGAATTTCGCCCCGATCGTCATCCATGCGCCCGAGGACGTCATGGTCAACAACGTGAACCTCGCCATCGAGCTGGAGAACCTCAGTTACTTCATCCAAAGCTGAAGCCCCAAGAAAAACACTTTGCACCGACCTTTCCGAGGTCCACCATCGGCCCTCGCTTTCGGTGGAGAGGTGGCTGAGTGGTTTAAGGCGCACGCCTGGAAAGCGTGAGTGGGCTTATACCTCACCGGGGGTTCGAATCCCCCCCTCTCCGCCAATTCCCGTCCCACGGGAATGGGGTGAATACCCCATAGCGCGGGCGCCCTCTCGTTCCCTACGGTTTTCCAATTAGCCTGACCAGGCGGCGCGGAGGCGAATTCCATCACCCTTCCGTCTCAGTCGCACTCATGGAACATGCGTCCACCGGATCAAGGAATGCGCCCGGAACCCGGAAATGTGCTCTTCAATGGTCACATCGGGATTCCATTCAACGGGCAGATATTGCCGGCTCCCGGTGGACGCCGCTTCTTGGACCCCGCTTCTTAGAGACGAACCTATGCAGGAGATCCTCACGATGA
>JBBQIU010000327.1:0-4820 GCA_038325245.1 Verrucomicrobiota bacterium | reverse complement strand
GGGACGATGACGGTGAACGGGGCCTTGAACCGGGACTATCCATTGATTGTGGGGTTGGTGCTTCTTTACGCGGGGTTGCTGCTGGTCTTGAACCTCGTTGTGGACGTCGTGCATGCGTGGCTGGATCCGAGGGTGCGCCATGTCTGAACGCGATGCTGAAGCGGGAGAGGAGGCTCGTTCGAACCCATCGGTCGTGGGGATTCGCCGACGGTTAGGGGGCGGGTTGGAACGATGGTTTGGGAATCGGGCGGTGGTCTGGGCGGGTGTGAGCTTCATGGGGATGATCCTGATCATCCTGATTCTGCCGGGTCTCCTTGGGGTCGAGGCGAATCGTCTGTCAGAAGAGCAATTTGCGGGTCCGTCGTGGGCGCATTGGCTGGGGACGGACGCGAACGGGCGGGACTTGCTGGCGCGCGTCTGTGCGGGGGCGCGGGTGAGTTTGGTGGTGGGACTGGCCGGGGCGATGGTGAGCGTGGCGATCGGGGTAGGTTGGGGTGCGGTGGCGGGTTATTTGGGGGGGCGCTGGGACGGGGTGATGATGCGGACGGTGGATGTGCTCTACTCGCTACCGTCGATCCTCTTTGTGATCGTCTTGTTGACGGTGATGCAGGGCCCGGTGGTGAGATGGCTGGAAGCCATCGCTGGAGGGAGGGGGGCAGAGATGGCGTCGATCCTGTTTCTCGTGATCGGACTGGGCGGGGTTTCGTGGCTGACGATGGCCCGGATCGTGAGGGCCCAGGTGATGTCGTTGCGACGGCGGCCCTTCATGGACGCAGCGCGGGCGCTGGGTGCCGGGCATGCGAGACTGATCTTCCGGCATCTGCTTCCCAACACGTTGGGTGTGATTTTCGTTTACCTGACGCTGACGATTCCGGCGATCGTGCTGGGCGAATCGTTCCTGAGCTACCTGGGACTGGGGGTGCAGCCGCCGCAGGCAAGCCTGGGAACGCTGCTGGCGGACGGAGCCGGGCAGATCAATCCCCTGCGGACCGCCTGGCTGCCGCTCGTGGGGCCGGGAGGAGTGATGGTGGCGCTATTGCTGGCGCTCAGCTTTCTCGGGGACGGAATGCGGGAGGCGCTGGATCCGAAGAGCCGGCGCTGAGCTACCGGAATGACGCACGCGAAGTCGCGAAGACGCGAAGAAAGAGAAGCGAAGACCCGGTCACGGTTCTTTGTGGCAAATCCCTCCCCTTCCATCGCGCATGTCCGTCGGGTCACGTGCCCTTGGAGAGTCCTGCCCGTTTGGATTCTGGCCAGAGGGAACGCAGAGAGCGCAAAGAAGGAACCTGATTTTCGCCAAACGTCCTCAGGTTCTGGACCTCTGATTCTCAAGGGGGGAGTTCTGACGGGGGAGTAGATTCGCGGGTTGGCGGTTGACGATCAGGCGACGGGGTTTCTACGGTGCGGCTTAGAATGAAGGTCTCGTCTTGTCCAGCAGCAGTGAGGGTGGCGTTGGGGGTTGGGTTGTTGGCGGTTTTTGGGGGGTGCAAGCCGAAGAACGCGGGCGCCGGAGGGGCTTCGGGCGGGCCGCCGGTGATGCAGGTCGTGGTAGTGTCGGCGGTGCGGCAACCCGTGCACGAGACGCTGTCGCTGGTGGGTTCCTTCGCGGCGAATGAGCAGGTGGAGATCAAGGCGGAGAGCGAAGGATTCGTGGAGACGATTGCGTTTGCTGAGGGACAGGAGGTGGCGAAGGGCGCGCTCTTGTTGACGCTGGACGAGTCGAAATTGCAGGCGAGTCTGGAGGAGGCGGAAGCGTCGCTGAAGCTGAGCCAGCAGACCTATGAGCGCTCCAAGGAACTGCTGGAGGCGAAACTCATTTCGAATCAGGAATACGACCAGGCGACGTCGAAGCAATCGGTGGATGATGCAACGGTGGCGTTGCGTCGGCGGCAACTGCGGGATGCTCGGGTGACGGCGCCGTTCAAGGGGGTGGTGGGTGCGCGGCACGTGAGTCCTGGGCAGTTGGTGAACCGGCAGATGACGCTGACCTGGTTGGTGGATCTCGAGCCGGTGAAGGTGGAATTCAACATTCCGGAGCGATTCCTCGGGCAGGTGAGCGTGGGACAGACGATCGAGGTTTCGGTGGCGGCATGGCCGGACCGGCGGTTCAAGGGGAAGGTCTTTTTCGTGGCGCCCTTCGTGGATCCGGTCATGCGGACGGTGCTGTTGAAGGCGGAAGTGCCGAATGGCGAGCGGCTGTTGAAACCGGGGATGTTTGCGAATCTGGATCTGACATTGGAAGTGCGGTCGAACGCGGTAGTGGTGCCGGAAACCGCATTGAGCCAGATCCTGGACGACAACCGGGCGGTCGTGATGGTGGTGGACGCGGAGGACGTCGTTTCCGCGCGTCCGGTGAAGGTGGGGGTGCGCCTGCCGGGAAAGGTGGAAGTGTTGGAAGGCCTGACGGGGACGGAGCGCGTGGTAGTGCAGGGACTGCAAAAGATTGCGCCGGGGATGAAGGTCCGGATGGCGCCAGCGCCGGGAGACGGCCCGGCCACAGGACCGTCGGTGGCGCCGGCGGCGAAGGGAACGGAAGGCGGGAAGCGACCGGCCTGAGCCGGGACCCTCCGACGATGACTCCTGCGAAGCGCGCAAAACCCCGGTGAATTGTTGAATTGACCCAGCCCTGACCCCCCATGCAACTGCCCGAGATCTGCATCCGCCGCCCGGTGTTCGCCACGATGATGAACCTGGCGCTGGTCCTCTTTGGAGCGATCGGGTTGTCCCGGTTGCCCGTGCGGGAACTGCCCGACATCGATCCGCCGATCGTGAGCGTCACGACGGTTTACCCGGGAGCGGCGGCGTCGGTAGTGGAGACCGAGGTGACGGAACGATTGGAGGATGCCATCAACACGGTGGAAGGCATCAAGACGCTGACCAGCCAGAGCCGTGAGCAGGTGAGCAACATCACCATCGAGTTCAATCTTTCGCGTCCGATTGAATTGTCCGCGCAGGACGTGCGGGACCGGGTGGCCTCGGTGCGGGGATCGCTGCCCGAAGACATTCTCGAACCGATCGTGGCCAAGCAGGATGCGGATGCGCGGCCAATGCTTTGGATCGGGATGAACAGCAGCACGTCTTCGCCGCTGGAGATGACGACCCTCGCCGAGAAGCAGATCAAGAACCGCCTTCAGACGGTTCCCGGTGTGTCGTCGATCTTCATCGGAGGGGAGCAGCGGTTCGCGATGCGGCTCTGGCTCGATTCGCAGAAGATGGCGGCTCATCGGGTGACGGTGCTGGATGTCCAACAAGCCCTTCGGGAGCAGAGTGTGGAACTGCCGAGCGGCCGGGTGGAAAACCGGGATCGGGAGATGACAATCCAGACCCAGGGCGAAATGAAATCGGCGGTCGAGTTCAATCGCCTGGTGGTGGCGCGGGACGGCGACCGGATCGTGCGATTGCAGGACATTGGGGAGGCCCGGGAGGGAGTGGAGAACGAGCGGACGCGGGCTCGGCAGATGGGGCGGCCGTGCATTTTTCTCGGTGTGATCAAGAATTCGAAGGCGAACACGGTGGAGGTGGCGAAGGGGATCAAGCGGGAGTTGGAAGCGATCCGGCCGACGCTGCCGGTGGGGATCGAGATGAACATCGCCTATGACGAATCCGTATACGTCGAGCGGGCGATTGGGGAAGTCTGGGAGACGCTGGCGATTGCGTTCGGGCTGGTGGTGATCGTGATCTATGTGTTCCTGCACAACTTTCGGGCGACGCTCATCCCGGTGGTGGCGATCCCGGTGTCGATTCTGGCGAATTTCGTGGTGCTGTACTGGCTGGGTTTCTCGGTGAACATCCTGACGATGCTGGCGCTGGTTCTGGCGATCGGGGTCGTGGTGGACGACGCCATCGTGGTGCTGGAGAACATCCATCGGCACATTGAATTGGGGGAAACGCCGATGGTGGCGGCCTTCAAGGGAATGAAGGAGATCACGTTCGCGGTGATTGCGACGACGATTGCCCTGGTGGCGGTATTCGTTCCGCTGGCTTTCCAGTCGAGCACCACGGGCCGGCTCTTCGTCGAGTTCGCCATTGCGATCGCCGGATCGGTCATCATCTCCTCCTTCGTGGCGTTGACGCTTACGCCGATGATGTCGGCGCGCATTCTGAAACGGGTGGAGAAGAAGCCGGGGAGCCTGGTCCGGTGGTTCGAGGCGGTGATGCATGGGTTTTCGGGAGCGTACGAGCGTTTGCTGGGCCGGATCCTGAAGAGGAGTCTGTCGATGAGGATGCTGGGTGTGGCCGTGATTGGGGGCGTGGTCCTGGCGGGCACGGCCTGGCTGTACACGCACCTGGAGGGAGATTTCCTGCCGGAGGAGGACAAGGGACGCTTGTTTTGTTTTGTCGTGGCGCCGGAGGGCTCCACGCCGGACTACACGGACGGGATGCTTCGGGAGATGGAGGAAATCCTGGCGGAGACACCGGAGATCGAGTTCTACGGGGCCATGGTGGCGCCGGGATTTTCGGGGCCTGGACAGGGCAACAGCGGGATCGTGTTTGTGAAGCTAAAGGAGGAGCGCGACCGGTCAGTGCAGGAAGTGGTGGGAGGACCGGACGGTTTGAGGGCGCGGTTTTTCAGAGAGGTGGAAGGGGCGATCGCCATCCCGAACATTCCGAAGGCGATCGATCGCAGCTTCAGTTCGCCGTTCCAGTTGGTGCTTCAGGGGAACGATCTGGCCCGGTTGGACTCCGGGGCGCGGGAACTTGTCAACAAGCTCCGGGCGTCGGGATTCCTGCTGAACGTCCAGTCGTCGTTTGAGGTGAACAAGCCGGAGTTGCGGCTGACGATCGACCGGGACCGCGCCGCGGCGCGGGGGGTTTCAGTG
>JBBQIU010000326.1:0-4822 GCA_038325245.1 Verrucomicrobiota bacterium | reverse complement strand
TGTCATGGGGGAGCGGCGATTGACCGCGCAGGGAATATCTATGTTACGACGGATACCGCCCGCGGGATTGTGGTCTTTTCACCGAACGGACGGTTCTCGAGAGCGTTTGGACTGACGCGCATTCATGCATTGGAGGTGCGGGAGGAAAACGGCACGGAATTTCTCTATTGCGCCCGACCGAGTGACCATGAGGTTGTGAAGATTGGACTCGATGGGGCCGTGATCTGGTCGATTCACGCCCCGATGGAGTCAGGCCTCTACAAGGATGAGAAGGGATTCAAGCCCTGTGCCGTCACCGTCGCGCCCGATGGCTCCGTATTCGTTGCCGACGGTTACGGATCGAATTTCGTTCTCAAGTTCGATACGGATCGCAAGTTCATCAAGGCCTTCGGTGGTCCGGGTGAGGCGGATGGAAAGTTCAAGACCTGCCATGGAATCGCGCTGGATGCGCGTCTCGGGAAACCCCTGCTCCTGGTGTGCAACCGCAACAACAATCGTGTGGAGCACTGGGATCTCGAGGGCAATTTCGTGAAGGTGATCCAACGGGATCTGCGAATGCCCGCGGCCGCACATGTCCGTGGTGACTACGTCGTGCTTCCTGAACTCCAGGGCCGAGTCACTGTTCTCGACAGGGATGGTTTGATCGCCGCCCGGGTCGGAGACAACCCCGAGGAAACGCAGCGCGCCAATTTCGGATTGCCGAAGGACCACTGGAAGGATGGCGTCTGCAACTCACCCCATGGGGCTTCGATGGACAAGGACGGCAATCTGGTCGTGTCGGAGTGGAGTCAGTTCGGACATCTGCACAAATTCACGCGCGTCCAATAGCTCCCTGGAGAGCCTCATCTGGATCCCCCCAGGAGTTTCATACCTTCGGCATTGGTCCAACTTCGATGGGGGAATCCGAGCCCCCATTCCAGGGCGGTCACGCTTCGCGCCACGTGCCAGCCGGGTTCCTCCTGCCAGTCGAGGAACTTGCGCAAGCTCGTGCGCGCCTGGGGCGAGGCTCCGCGGTCGAGCAGGGGTTGGGTCATGGCGGCGTCCCGCTGGCGCCCGCAGCAAACGGCGCTGTTCACCACCGCAGTGAAGAGCGGCGTGTGACCCCCGAACCCTTCCGAGTCGATGGCGGCCCGCGCATCGACGTCGGCTCCGTGATCGAGCAGGAATTCGAATATCTCCCGTTCGTCGAAATCGATCGCCAGGTGGAGGAGCGTGGTCCCGTCCAACGGCGTGCCGTGCATGCCGGACTTGCCGTCCTTGGCACCCGAGTTCGGGAGGATAAATCTCCCGGCAGGAGAAGCGATGGCTCAGCAGGCCCGGGTCCTGCCGCAGGTGCTGCCTCAGCCGATCCACCCGCCCAAAGTGGAAGGCCATGATCGGCGTGTCGGGGAAATCGTATCCCTGCCGGACGAAGATCTCGAGCACCTGGTGTTTTCCGGTCGGATTGCGCGCATAGGTTTCGAGGGCCAGCGCCACCGGCGCCAACCGGTTGCGGTTGCGTCCGAAAAGGGCGCCTTCGACTCGGCCAGGAATTGAAGTCCATCGGGGTTTAAGGTTTCACAGGCACCCATGACCAGTCCGGGAACCAGCCGGGCTCCATGCTGAAGAAGCCAGTGGGCGCATTCGATTTGGCCCTGCAGAAGCGCGCGATCGAGCGCGTGCTGGAAGTCACGGGCTCCGAGTTGCGCGACGGCCTTGATGATCTCGAGGCGGCCGAGGTTGGCCGCGTGGCTCATGGGAGGCCCCCAGTTTCCGTTGCGGACCGGCAGGTCGAGCAGGGGCGGGTTGGCCTGAAGGATGCGAACGACCTCGTCGCGGGCGTCCGCGCGAATGGCTTGGTCCAGTTGATGGGCCAGAATGTTCGCTTCGATCCTATGCTTCAACTCCCGCCAACTGGCGAACCCGTACTCACGGGCAATCACGAGCTGGGCATCGGCGAGCTGGAATTCGGCCCTCGCGATGGCCGGATCCTCCAGGGTCTGGAACTCCGGGTGTCGCCCGCGAATCCGGTCGAGCGCCTCGGGCTGCGACGTGCGCCATTCCTCGAGAAGCTCGCGGGCTTCGCGCTTGGGCACATCCAGATGCGGCCGCTGGGGCAGGTCGCGTGAAACTGTCGACATAACCATTCCTCCTGTTGTTTTGCGCCCGTGGGTCCGCTGATTGCGGGCAAGGAGTTCAGGTTGTTCATGAGTCGATCCTCCGGTGGGCTGGGCCCATTTCCGCGGACGGGATGCTTCCGGAAAGCGGCGGAGTGTAAGGGCGGTTCCTGCGCTGCCGGCAAGGCCAATCCGAAAATGGAGCCACCAAGCCACCACGGTTCCGGTCGCATCCCGAGGCGGACCTCAACGAGGTTGCGTCCCCATCGACGCAACCCCATTGGCGTTGGCTGATGGACCAACTCCAAGCTCCGCAGGGGCGGCAGGATCGGCTTTGCGCTTCACGAAGATTCGCTACGATGGACGGGCGCGATGTCTCAATCCCCAGCGACCCCCACGGCTCCCTCCAATCCTGCTGGGTGGCGCCTGGATCATTCCTATTCCCAACTTCCGAAGGCGCTGCATCGACGCGTGGCGCCGACAC
This sequence comes from Verrucomicrobiota bacterium, assembly GCA_038325245.1. Classification (GTDB taxonomy): domain Bacteria; phylum Verrucomicrobiota; class Verrucomicrobiia; order Limisphaerales; family CAIMTB01; genus CAIMTB01. Next base: position 2,242 of record JBBQIU010000326.1, on the reverse strand, counting down.
CTGTAAGGGAGCCGCGTCTGGTCGTGTTGAATCGCACGCTGGCGCAGGCCCTGGGTCTCGACCCGGATTTGCTGGAACGTGCTGAAAGCGCCCCCGTGTTTGCGGGCAACGAACTTCCGTTCGGTGCCGATCCACTGGCCCAGGCGTATGCAGGGCATCAGTACGGGAACTTCACGCCTCTCGGGGACGGACGCGCCATCCTGCTCGGCGAACAGTTGACCCCCGACGGCGGACGATTCGACGTTCAACTCAAGGGATCGGGGCCGACCCCCTTCTCACGGCGCGGTGACGGTCGAGCCGCCCTGGGCCCCATGCTGCGGGAGTATGTCATCAGCGAGGCGATGCAGGCCCTCGGCATTCCCACCACGCGGAGCCTGGCGGTGGCGACGACGGGCGAGGTGGTGATGCGCGAACAACCCTTGCAGGGAGCGGTCCTTACCCGCATCGCGGCCAGCCACATCCGCGTTGGCACCTTCGAATGGGCGGCGGCCCTGGGTGACCACGAGGCGCTGGAAGCCCTGGCCGACCACACGATGAGGCGCCACTACCCGGAGTGCGTTGGAGTGGAGCAGCCTTGCCTTGCGATGTTCGAAACCGTGGTGAAGCGCCAGGCGGCGCTCGTGGCGCAATGGCAGTTGGTCGGATTCATCCATGGCGTGATGAACACCGACAACATGGCGCTCTCGGGCGAGACCATCAATTACGGCCCCTGCGCGTTCATGGATGCCTACGATCCGGGCACCGTGTTCAGTTCCATCGATCGCCATGGACGGTATGCCTATGGAAACCAGCCCCGGATCGCCCAATGGAACCTGACCCGGCTCGCCGAGGCGATGCTGCCGTTGATTCATCCGGACGAGAAAGTGGCCGTGGAGCGCGCGAACGGCGTGATCCAGTCTTTCACGACGGAATTCCAGCGCCACTGGCTGGCCGGGATGCGGTTGAAGCTCGGGCTGTTCACCGAGGAGCGGGAGGATGTCGCTCTGGTGGAGACGCTGCTGGCCTGGATGCATCGCGAACATCGTGACTTCACGAACAACTTTCGCGCGTTGTCGGATGGGAAGCTCGACGAAGCCGGTCTGAAGCAGGACTCCGAATTCCAGGCATGGCAAACGCTGTGGAAGGCGCGGTTGGCCCGGCAACCCCAGACACCCGCCGAGGTGACAGAGAGGATGCGGCGACACAATCCCTCAGTTATCCCTCGCAACCACAGGGTGGAAGAGGCCCTGGAGGCGGGCACCACCCGCGGCGACCTGAGCGTGATGCGACGCCTTCTCGACGTTCTGGCGAAGCCCTTCGATGACGCCGGGGGATTTCCCGGCTACACCGCCCCGCCGCCGACGAGCGACCGTACGTACCAGACGTTCTGCGGAACGTGAGTCTCCATCCGTGAACTCCTCAGACAAGGGGGCCGCATTTGTCGCATGTCGTGACTTGACCCCATTGCCTCCCCTGAGTTCGCCTCCCGGAAGTTTCGCGTCTTCCTCACGGAATTTCTGACCATGCACCCCAGTCTTTGTGTAGGCCTCGTCGGGGAGTTTGGGGAGTTTCGGTTTGGCAGATGGACTGCTTTCCTGCGTGTCCGTGGCGACGTCGAAATCCAGCAACCGTTTCCCCTTTTCGCCCAGCGCCCGGATGACCGGGGCCTGATACGGTTTCGGGATCAACTTTGACCATGACCAGCCGCCTCCATTCTCGCTGGTGCTGATGTGAGTGAGTTTGACGTCCGAGGGATCGGTGAAGTCGAATGAGCGGACCATGACCTTCTGCGGCCCTCGCTGCGTGCCGCCGGGAGCCATCCAGATGGGAATCCGTGAGCCCTCACTGATGTCCGTCACCCATAGCGTGTGTGTGCCGCGCTCCCAGGCGAAGGCGTATACGTCTTTCAGCACGATCTCATATGGCTCGTGCGGCGAGGCCACTTTCGGGTCGGGCGAAAGGAATGCGATGACCGCTTTGTTCGTGCGCTTGTCGTCCTCGGTGAGCTGACTCACGAGCAGATGCTCGCTGTCGCTTAGGACATAGCGGCCAGGGCCAGTGGCAGTGCGTGGTGCCTCCGCGGCGTCAGGGTCGGCGGCGATGACGCGGAATTTTGTCTCGTCCGTCGGGAGCTTGCCGGCCCACGGCGGCGCGGCTTTGGTTTGCAGGCGCGTGGTGAGGTTAGTGAGCGCATCAGGGGCGTTGTCAGCGGTGAAGGCGGCGATTTCCTCCGGCGTTGGGGATTCGCCGAGGAGTTCGAACG
>JBBQIU010000325.1:0-4824 GCA_038325245.1 Verrucomicrobiota bacterium | reverse complement strand
GGGCCATGAACCGAGAAATCGCAAGTCATTGGACATCAACGGTTGGAATTCACGGTTCATGGGAAAGGCGCATCCGCTGATGCCTATGATAATAAAATCGGCTATTGCGTCCAGATATCAGCCAAGGGCATAGTCTCTCTGCTGTAAGCAAGTTTCGGATGCTGTATGGTGTGCCGAGAATTGCGTAGCTGGTTAACTGGCCGGGAACGAAGAGACTGAAGTTGTATGAAGACATGGAATCTATTGATGGGTAGTGCTGCGGTTGTCCTCGGTGCGGCGCCGACGGCGCTCGCGCTGCCGGTGATTGACGATTTTTTGGGCGGGCCACACACGGTGAGCCTGATCAGTATCGTTCCGCCGGAGATTGCGACCGGATCGTTCCTGCATGCGGGAGCCGTGGGCGGCGTGCGCGATGTGTTTGTGACCTCGTCGACCACCGGCATTTTCGGTGCCGGCGTGAGCTTCGGCACGGGGGGATTTGCCTCCTTTGCTGGCGCGGGCAGCGGGGGCGTCCTTTGGGACGGAGTATCCGGTCCCGTGGACAAGAATTCCGATGGGATCATCTTGATCGAGGATGATTTCGACTTCGGCTTGAACCTGGATTTCGTCGAGAACTGCGAAAACCCGCTCCTTCACCTCCAGGCCTTCGCGGATCTGGCGGGTGGGGAAGTTGTGATTGCCCTGGCCAATAGCGCCACGGAGTACGCGCTGTACTCGATCTCGCTGACCACGGTGGGAGCGTTTGATGACTATTACTTCCCCGTCTTGACCCCGACGTTCGCGACGGGCGGATTCGATCCGACGGCGGTCGCTGCGGTTGCAATGGGAGTGAACGGAGCCTCTGCTCCCGACTTGGACGTTCGCGTGTCTCTCCTCGCGGTCACCTGCCCGGTCATTCCTGAGCCCGGCACCTGGGTGGCGTTCGCCGGTCTGGTTGGAGCGATCGGTGTCACGTGGCGTCGCGCCCGTTCGGTTCGCGCCTGAGCGATCGGGCCCATTGGGATCTCGCCGGATCCTGCCAGTTATCCCAGCAAGTTCCCGAGCCCGGGAGGCGGTGAAAGCACCGCTTCCCGGGTTTCCACGTTTTCACCAGGGAAGGGAGGCGACCCGGCCCGTCGGTGGCCGACGGGCCGGGAATGATTCTAACAGATTACCGTGGCCGGGTGCAGCGTTCCTGGAGCCAAACCATGTCGCGGTTGTTGGGGGACGCGACGTTGAGGGGGATCGTGGCGTTCGCTTTCAGCAAGGGCCGCGTGCGGCCATCGACCCACTTCCGAATCTCGGAGTGCCCGTCGGCGAAGGAAAGTCCGCCGGCACCGTTATGATAGGCCGCCGGGTAATCGATGATCTTGGTCGCCTGTTGATTTGGGTAGCCCTCCATCGAGAGAACCCAGAAGGCGTCGTTGATGCTGTCCTCGCGTTCGTCCAGCAGCACGAAGGTCATGGAAGGGCCGGGTTCGGTCATGTCGGTGCTCTTGAGGTAGACCTTCATGTTGGCGGGGATCTGCCACCAGGACGCCGTGCCGGCACGAACATCCTCAATATTGCCTCCGACCCATGAGTTCATGGAGACGCTTCGAACACGCGGAACGCGCTGGCCTTGATACTGTCCGGCGGCCGTCACCTTGACGGACGACTTGTCGGCGGGGCATTTGAAGATGGCGTAACTGTTGCCGATGTACGGGGCGAGCGGGCTCTTCGCGAGATCCTCCTGCGGATCGAAATTCGACTTGTTGGCACCGCTGTAGTCGAGGACGCCGACGGCCCACCCTTGTCTTTCATTGGCGCCGCCTTTCGCGGCGTAGGCGCCGGGGAGTTTTTCGTCATTGTCATCCACGTACATGCGCCAGCCGAGTGTCAGTTGCTTCGTATTGCTGAGGCACAGGATCCCCTGAGCCTTGGTCTTGGCCTTGGCAAGGGCCGGGAGAAGCATGGAGGCGAGGATCGCGATGATGGCGATCACGACGAGCAATTCGATCAGCGTGAAGCCACGGCGGACTGCGATGTTTTTATACGGATTCATAAGCGAGGCGGGCGAAGTGGGGGAGCTCCACCCGATTCCAGACACCGCCCGAAAATGGGCCGCGAACAGGGGGTATGCAAGGAGGAGTCTGGGGTGCGACGCAGATCTCAGGAGGCGAAGGGCGTCAGGACGCGTCCTTCAATACGGATAACCGATTGCGGAGGAACGGGATGATGGATTCCCAGGAGTACGCCTCGCCCGTTTTTTCGCCCTTCGGGGGGATGGGTGGACCTGGGAAGGCGATCCCGTCCTTCCAAGTCTCTGCGTTCCCTGCGTTCTCTGTGGCAAATCCCTCCCCGTCCGGCGCTCAAGTCCGTCGCATTCACGTGGGCCTGGAGGTCTGCCCGTTTGGACTTAGGCCACAGGGAACGCAGGGAGCGCAGAGAAGGAAACGAGAGAGGCCCGGTTCCTCCGAAGCGGCACGGACGCTTCAGCGGTATTGCGAAGAGAAGCTCCATGGGGTTGAGCCGAAAAGACGGAGGAAGAATCGGGTCCCGAAAGATCCATCCGACGACCCAGAAGAACACGAAGAGCATTCCCAAGCGCCTCATCTCCGCTCGGGGGGGTCCCGAATGCCGCCACCTCCTGGTTTTCGCCAAACACCTTCTGGTTCTGGACCTCTGATTCTCGAAGGGCGCGTCCTAGAAGGACGTCCGGTTGATTGGAACTGGCGTGCGGCATTGCGGCGACTGTGTTACGGTCAGCTCGCATGCGTTTTGAAGGCACTCTCCTGTATGGATTGCTGGTTTGGCTCATGGCCACAACGGCCGTGAGGGCGGCTTCACCTCTCGTGATCTCCGAGTTTCTTGCTTCGAATAGCACGAACCGGGTCGACGAGAACGGTGATTTCGAGGACTGGATCGAGCTCCGCAACACGACGGCATCGGCGGTGAATGCGGAGGGCTGGGCGCTGACGGACGATCCCGGCGATCTGGAGAAGTGGCGGTTTCCGGCTGTGACGATCCCTGCGGGCGGGTATCTGTTGATTTTTGCGTCCGAGAAGGATCGGCGGGTGCCTGGGTCGAACCTCCACACGAATTTCCGGTTGAGCAATGGCGGCGAGTTCCTCGCCCTGATCGAGTCGGACGGCGAGACGGTGGCGACGGCGTTTGAGCCTGAGTTTCCGCCGCAGGCGCCGAATGTCTCGTATGGGGTGGATGCGCAGGGGGCCCGTGTCTTCTTTTCGAGGCCGACACCGGGGGCGGTGAACGGCGTGGGATTGGTGGATCGCGTGGCGGACACCCGGTTCAATGTGGACCGGGGGTTCTTCCAGGCGCCGTTCGATCTCTTGATCACGACCGCCACGGCGGGGGCGGAGATCCGTTACACGACCAACGGGACGCCGCCGACGGCGACGACCGGGCTGGTGCTGAGCGGGCCGTTGCGGATCTCGCGGACGACCGTCGTCCGGGCCGCGGCGTTCCGGTCGGGATGGTTGCCGTCGAATGTCGACACGCACACGTACCTGTTCACGGCGGACATCATCCGGCAGTCGCCGAATGGCGCTCCGCCGCCGGGATGGCCGGCGTCGTGGGGGAGCAATGTGCGGGACTACGGCATGGATCCGGACGTGGTGAACGATCCCCGGTACCAGGGGACGATTGAACAGGATCTCAAGACCTTGCCGTCCTTCTGCGTCACCGTCCATCTGCCGGACATGTTCGATCCGACCCGTGGGATCTATGCGAACCCGGGTCAGGACGGCCGGGGGTGGGAGAGGCCGATGTCGCTGGAACTGATCCACCCGGACGGCACGGAGGGATTTCAGGAGAACGGGGGTATCCGAATCCGGGGCGGTTTCAGCCGGAGCACCGACAATCCGAAGCATGCCTTCCGGTTCTTCTTCAGAGGTGAGTACGGAGCATCGACGCTTCAGTATCCGGTCTTTGGAGCCGGGGCGGCCGAGGAGTTTGAAGGGTTCGATCTGCGGACGTTCCAGAACTACTCATGGAGTTTTCAAGGGGATGGCAGTGGGACGTTCATCCGGGACCAGTTCAACCGGGATGCGCAGTTGGCCATGGGGCAGCCCGGGGAGAGGGGGGATTACTTCCATCTTTACATCAACGGCCAGTATTGGGGGCTCTTCAACACATGTGAACGTCCCGAGGCCAGCTACGGAGCAACCTACCTGGGAGGGAACAAGCAGGATTACGACGTCATCAAGGTGGAGGCGGGCCCCTACACCACGGTGGCGACCGACGGGACGATGGCGTCGTGGACGCAGGTCTATAACCTCGTGAGGCCTCCGGGGGCGGTGAATGACACGATGTACCGCCGGTTGCTTGGACAGAATCCGGACGGTACGCGCAATCCCAGTTACCCCGTCTACGTCGATGCGGCGAACCTGATCGACTACATGCTGATTATTCTCTGGGGCGGCAATCTGGACGCGCCGATCTCGAACTTCTTGGGGAACACGAGCCCGAACAACTACTTCGGCATGTGGAACCGGGTGACACAGGACCGGGGTTACCAGTTCTTCGTCCATGACGCGGAACACACGCTCCTGAACGTAAATGAGGACAGGACCGGGCCCTACCCGGCGGGGGACAGTTCGGTGGTGAAGAGCAGCCCGCAGTGGCTGTGGCAGAAGCTCCAGCAGGGCAGCCCGGAATTCCGCCTGCACGTGGCGGACCGGATACGTCGTCATTTCTTCGGCAGCGGCGTTCTGACCGCGGCGGGCGCGCGGGAGTTGTACCTGCGCCGCCGAAATGAGATCGACCGCGCGGTGATCGCGGAATCCGCCCGCTGGGGCGACAGCAAGCGCTCGTCCCCGCTCACACGGGACGGCAACTGGCTGG
>JBBQIU010000324.1:0-4827 GCA_038325245.1 Verrucomicrobiota bacterium | reverse complement strand
GGGTGGACTTCAGCGCGCGGAAGGGAGGCAGTGGATGAGTGTTCCGCTCCGGAGTGGATAGTCTGATTGAGCTGGGCCTGTGCGTCGATCATGAGGTTGCCCTGGACGACGACATTGTCGCCGGGTTCGAGTCCGGAGAGCACTTCGTAGTGGGCATCTCCGACACGGCCGAGGCGAAGAGGGCGTTGTTCATAGATCCCAGAGCCACGGTCGACGTAGGCGACGGGACGATCGGCCGGGGAGAGGACGGCGGAACGGGGGACGAGGAGGGCATTGGAAATGGCGAGGTGGACACGGCCTTCGGCGTAGGCGCGATTGAGGAGTGTGCGGCGCGGGGTGGGGGAGTTGGTGAGGAGGGGATTGGAGATTTCGACGCGCATTTTGGCGCTCCGGGTCGCCTCGGCGATATCCGGGTTGATGAACTGGATGGGGGCGCGGAAGACCTGCCCAGGAGCCGACGGTGTCGTCACCTCGATTTCCTGTCCGAGTGCGAGCCATGGGACATCCTGTTCATAGGCGTCAAAGAGGAACCACAGGGTCGAGAAGTCGGCGATCTCGAACAGCTTCTCGCCTTCCATGACGTACTGGCCCGGATAGACGAATCGTTCGACAACGGTCCCTCCGGCAGAGGCGAGAATTTCGGTGTGAAGATTGGTCGGGCTCTTGGAGGGAAGGCTCTCGATCTGGGCGGTGGTGAGGCCGAGTTGGCGAAGGCGTTGGGCGGCGGAATCCCGGAGGAGGTTATGGTCGGCGTGGGTGGTGGTGGAACCGGGGGCGGCGTGGAGGGCGACGAACTGGCGTTCCGCGTCGAGAAGCATGGGGCTGTAGAATCGGGCGAGGGGTTGGCCGACCTGGACTTCGGTACCGACGAAGTTCACGTGGAGTTGGTCGATGCGTCCGGCCACCCACGCGGAGAGGATGTGATGGCGGGTGTCGTCCTCGTTCAAGGTGCCGGCGACGTGCAGGGTGCGCTGGAGGGTGCCGCGTGAGATGGGGGCGGATTGGACATGGAGGACGGAGATCGCGTTGGAGCCGAGGGACACGAGACCTGGATCGAGTTGGATGCCGCCCTGGCCTTCGAAGATCGGGGTAAGATCCATGCCGCAAATGGTGCACTTCCCGGGCTTGTCGGACCTTATCCAGGGGTGCATGGCGGACTGGTAGAATAGGACCCTCCGTTCGGTCGAAGGGGCCGGATCCGCGTGGGACGTGGCGTGTCGGGGGAAGGTTCGCGCCGCGAACCAGCCGACGGCGCCGGCGAGGATGGCGGTGGCGACAAGAACGAGGATCGTGCGGGTATTCATGAGGAGAAGGAGAGGGGGTGACTGGCGGGAGGCGCGTCCGGGAATCCGCGGGGCGGGACGCATGTCGCGACGAACGCGTGTTTCATGGGAAGACCGAGACGCGTTCGATTCATGGGATGGGAAGGGGGGCGGGGTCTGTGTCTTCGGTGAGCATGAGGAGGGAATCGAGTTCGCCGAGGCCGCAGCAGGTGATGAGTTCGGTGATCATCTGGTGCTGTTCGTACCCGGCACGGGCCCGCATCAGGCGCGCCTCGGTCAGCATCCGGCGGGACTCGATGACATCGAGGAACATGCCTCGTCCAGCGGTCCAGGCCGAGAGGGAGGTGGAGACGACCAAGTTCGCGCGGGGGATGATGGTCTCCTGATAGAGGATGGCTTCGCGCCGGGCGGCGTCGATGCGAGTCCAGATGCGGAGGAGTTCCTGCCGGACATCGAGTTCGTAGTCCTGGAGTTCGGCACGCGTGGCCTCGGCGCGGGCGCGCTGGCGATCGAGATCAGCGCGATATTTGCCGCGGTTCAGCCAGGGGAGGCTCAGGCCGAGGGTGAACATCCCTTCGCGGAAGCCACCGGAGCCGCTCCATTGGCGTCCTTCGATGCCGACACTGACGTCGGGAAAGCGGGATCGACGGACTACCTCAGTGCCGGCCTCGGCCATGGTGATGTCGCGGCGCATGACCTGGAGGCGCGGCTCGTATTGGGTGCCCAAGGCAAAAAGGCGCTCGGACATGGGGATCTCAGGCGACAGTTCGGGCAGGGCCAGCGCCACCCACGGGGCGTCGAGCGGGCGTGCAAGAAGGCGGTTCAAGGCGGATCGGGCGACGTCGCGCTGGAGGCGGTCCGTGATCTGTTGCTGGTTTCGTTTGTCGCGTTCGTTCTCGAGGCGAAGGAGGTCGAGGGTGGCATCGAGGCCGGAGCGCTGGCGTTCGCGGGCGAAGGCGGTCATACGTTCGACGAGGGCGAGGTCGTCCGCGCCGATCGTGAGGGTTTCGTCGGCAAGGGCGAGCTGGCCGGCGGCCTGGACAACGGCGAGTCGAAGGAGTTGGAAGCGGTAGGTGCGTTCGGCGGTGGCGACGGCGGCGCCGGCTTCGGCTTCGCGGCGCATGGCGGAGGCTTTTCCGAAGAGCGGGAGATTCTGGTCCAGTTCGTAGATGAGATCGCCCTCCATCTCGAGGTCGGGGCCGGGGTCCCCAGCGACGGAGCCTCCGAAACGGACCATAGGGTCTTCCCATGTGCGGACGCCGTCCACGGCGCGTTCTGCGGCGGTTTGCCGGAGGTGGGCGGCGCGGAGTCCGGGATGGTTGGTGGTGGCCTCATCAATGAGATGGGTAAGGAAGGCCGGGGTGAGGGGCTTCGGGGACGGCACGGCGGCGGTGGCTGCCGTGGTAAGAACGCACCATGCGAGGCCAGCGAAGAGCAGGGTTGCTGGAAAACCCAAGGCCGGGGATGTCCGTCGGGGGGACTGTGGGATGGGGTTCATCATGGAGGATGGGTTGGGACGATGGTTGCGGGACGTTGCAAGGGCTCTCGGATCACAGCCAAAGGCCGTGCCGGGGACAGGTTCGCCGCGGGACGGGAAGGAGATGGGCCGGAGGGCCGCCCCGTCGAGGCACTTACCCGGAGGGAAACTGCGCGACAGACCCGTCGGCGGCTGTCGCGGGGCACACTTCACCCCGCGAGGGGGCCATCAGAGAAGGAGTCCGCCCCCGCAAAGGAAGAAGGGGGATGGGGAAGGAAGGCCAGGCCGCAGGATGAAGGGGTGCGGCAGGGAGGTGGGGAGAGAAAGGAAAACGGGGCTTGGGAGTCGGTTGGGCGGAAGGAGAGTCTGTTCGGAACCGGCGACCCGGGTCGCATTGGGGGCCGGGCTAGGAGCGGAGCGGGGAGATTCGGGAGCCGCACAGCAAGCCATGCCGCCACAGTCACAGCAGCGGCATGGCGTCGGTGGGTTGAATCCCGGGTTTGGCGCGGCGAACGGGTATCCGGTCCCGGAAGCGATCACGCCCTGAACCAGGAAGGCCAGGATCAGGACGAGGGCTGGGAAGGACCGAGTCACGGCGGGACGGGTAAGGGGATGGCAGGCCGGTCAGGTTATTTCTTTGAAGCGGCGTCGAGTTTCTTGGCGAACTTGGCGGTGTCTTTGCGGAAGTCCTTAATGCAGCTCTTGCAGCAGAATTGGTACTCGCGACCGTCGACGACGGCGCCGACGGCCACTCCGTCCTCGAGGGCCTCATCGGAGACGATGCACTTGGTGAGCGGGTAGGCCTTCACCTTCTTGGCGGCAGCGTCGATTTTGGCCAGATTGGCCTTCATGTCCTTGGTGAAATCTTTTTTGCAGCCGTCGCAACAGAGGGCGATTTCCTGATCGCCTTCAGCGAAGACGACGGGCTCACCCATGGAACCTAGCTTTTCCCCGGAGACGAGGCAGGTGTCGAGGGGGTAGGGTTTGGCTTTCAGTTTGATCTTCTTCTCCGCGGCGAAGGAGGACGAGGCGCCGAGCGCGAAGGCGAGGAGAGTGAGGGCGAGGGGTTTCAGGATGCGTTTCATGGTTTCGGTTCAGGTAGGTTCTTCGTGGGAAGGCACCGTTCTTAAAAGAATACGAGAGGCTGGGGGAAAACCCTCGGAATGTTTTCTGACGGATGTTTTTTAGGAGTGGGACGTCGAGAGAGGCGAGTTTAGCGGGGAAGCCACGAGGCGAGACGATGACGGAGGGTATGGCGGGCGCGGTAGAGGCGCATTTCCACGGCCTTTGGGGTGCATCCCATTACGTGGGCGATTTCGGCCAGCGATTGGTCTTCGAACTCGGCCAGGACGATGGCGAATCGAAGGTCGTCGGGGAGGGAGGCGACGGCGTCCCGCACGGCGTTGGAACGTTCGTTTTGTTCCAGGGCTTCAGCGGGAGAATGGGAGGGATCGGTGAAAGATCGGCGGGGCTGGGGCTGGGCATCGTCGCGGGAATCTTCCAGGGCCGTTTCGGGGTGGCGTTGGCGCCAGCGCAGGCGGTCACGCGCGAGATTGGTCGCGATCGAGAAGAGCCATGTCTTGAACGGACGCTGGAGATCGAACCGGGCACGGTGGGCATGAACGCGAACGAAGGTTTCCTGGGCGAGGTCGGCGGCATCCTCGGCTTGACCAAGGACACGTCGGAGGTACGCGAAGAGGGCCCCACCGTGACGATCGATGAGGCCGTCGAGAGCGCCGGGTTCGTCGGCAACCAACCGTTCCATGTCGATGCGGTCAACCTCCGGCCCCGGCTCACTCATGCGGGGGAGCATGGGTGAAATCGCTGATGGGATGCGAGGCGGCGGTGATGCCGGTGGCGGGGAGCATTCGTTCCAGGTATCGGCGCCCCTCAACGGGCGGCATACACTGAGCGACCTCGACGAGGTGGGCTGCAAGCGCCACGTGGCATTCGGTTCGAAGCCGGGTGCCCTGCTCAAGCAACTCGCGTGTTTCGTCTGTAATCCCTGTGGCGGCAAGCAGGGCGCTTTGGAGTCGGCGATTGTGGGTGTCGATGCGACGGCAAAGA